>NZ_DAISHT010000049.1:0-21043 GCF_036822375.1 Pseudoxanthobacter sp.
TCGATCACCTCCGCCCCCTGCTGGCGGGCGAACAGGCAGGGCCATTTCCACGTCGGATCGGTGGTGACGAAGGTCGTGCCCGGCCGGCAGCGCGCGCGGCAGATGGTGGCCAGCGCATTGACGCCGCCTTCCGTCACCACCGCCTCGACACCGGAAAGGCCGAGATCGGCGACGATGCCGGCCCGCAGCGCCTCAAAGCCGAGCGGCGGGGCATAGGCATTGAACTCCGCCGCCGTCACGGAAGCGAGCATGGCTTCCGTGACCGCCGGGTGGGCCGGGATGTGGTTGGTGTTCTGCCCCATCCACAGCAGGCCGGGAGTGGAGAAGAGCTCGTCGAAATAGCGGTTGCGCGCGCTGAGGCTGCTCATGGCACGATCTTCTTGTCGTTGGCCGTTGCCGGCGGGGAAGGGGACGGCCGGCGGCTCAGATCACCGAGCCGCGGGCGGAAATGCCGCCGTCGATGGTCACGATGGTGCCGGTCACATAGCCGGCACGCGGCGAGGCGAGGAAGGCGCACAGGTCGGCAACCTCGTCGGCGGTCGCCGGGCGCTTGCCGGGATATTTGTCGAACAGCTCTTCCCAGCGGGCCTCGTCGCCCAGCATGTCGATGGCCTTGCGCTTCATGATCTTCAGCATGCGGTCGGTGGCGACCGGGCCGGGATTGACGCCGACCACGCGCACGCCATCGTCAAGGCTGGCGCCGCCCAGCGCCTTGGTGAACGACATCAGCGCCGCGTTGCCGGTGCTGCCGGCGATGTAGCTGGCATCCCAGTTCTCGCCGGAATTGCCGATGACGTTGAGGATCACGCCGCTGCGGCCCTTCATCTTGCGATAGAAGGCGCGCGAGAGGGTGATGTAGCCGAACACCTTGAGATCGAAGCCGCGCCGCCAGGCGGCATCGTCGACGATATCCAGCGAACCGGCCGGGATATCGCCGGCATTGTTGACCAGAACGTCGATGTCGCCGACATCGGCGGCAAGCGCCTCCATCACCTCCGACGACGACAGGTCGAGGGCATGCACGGTGACCTTCACGCCGTATTCGGCCTCGATCTTCGCGCGCGCCTCTTCCATGGCCGCGCCGTTGCGGGCGGCGAGGTGCAGGTTGCAGCCCTCCTTCGCCAGCACATAGGCAAGCGCCAGGCCGATGCCCTTCGAGGCACCGGTAATCAGCGCCGTCATGCCTTTCATCCCGAGGTCCATATCAGTCTCCTTACGGCAATTGGGGGCCGGGTTCTGATGCCCGGCGGCAGAATGCGGGGTTCAGTGGCCGAGAACGGCGATCAGCATTTCGGCAAAGCGGGCGGTGTCGGCCTGCCGCACCACGCGGCAGTTGGGCTTGCCGGCGGGCCAGAGCCTGTCGACCTTGGCTTCTTCCTCATCGAGCGGCACGCAGATGCTGGAATAGGCGCGCGTCAGCTCGCTGCCGGTCTCCACGTCGACGAGGCACGCGGCCGCCTCCGTGATCAGGCTTTCGTCGATGGCCATGGCGCAGGTGAGCGAATCCGGGTGCGTGCTGAGCGGCCGGCCGTACCGCACGCTGGTGCGTGCGAACGGGGCCTGACTGACCTGCATGAAGAAGCGGGCCAGCGGCGTATCCATCGCCTCGATGCGGGCCAGTGCGGCATCGGGCAGAACGCCGGAGCGCATCGTCAGCGTCCAGGTGGAAAGCGTGGTGCGGAAACCGGCGTTGATGACCATCTTCGCCGCTTCCGGGTCGACGTAGAAGTTGAACTCGGACGCGGGCGTGGTGTTGCCAAGGGCATTGTCGGTGCCGCCCATGATCCACAGATGGCGCACGGCCCCGGCAATGCGCGGCTCCTTGGCATAGGCGGTGGCGATGTTGGTCAGCGGCGCCTGCGCCAGAATGTCGATTTCGCCGGGGTTCGACATGACGAGATCGATGATGGCATCGACGGCGTGGGTCTTCTCCGGCCGCTGGCGGGCGCGCGGGAAGCCGGCATCGCTCATGCCGTCGGCACCGAAGAACTCGGTCGCATCCACCGGCTTGCGCAGAAGCGGCAGCGGGCAGCCCTGATAGACGGGCACTTTGCCTGAGAAGCCGGCAATCTCCAGCGTATAGAGCGCGTTTTCAGTCTGCTGGGCAAAGTCGACGTTGCCGTTGCAGATGGTGATCGCCTCCAGCGTAACGCCCGGCGTCTTCAGGGCGAGCAGGATGGAGAAGGCATCGTCGCCCGCGGTATCGGTATCGATGATCAGTCGCATGGGGAAACCTGCTGTGCGGGGGCGGAGGCGGGCCGGGAAAGCCAGTTCTGTGCGAAGGCGGCGGGCCGCAGCACCGGCGGCAGGCCGAGGCCGGTGGCAAGGCGCATGAGGTCCGGCGCCTCCACGCTGGCCGCCGCCGTCAGGGTCGGGTCGGCGAAGAAGGCGAGCGGCGCGCAGTCGGCGGCAAGGCGGCCCTGCGAAAGCGCGACGACGCGGGTGGCAAGGCGGGCCACGAATTCCATGTCGTGGCAGACGAGCACGATCAGGCGGCCGGCCGTCTGTTCCTGCCGGATGATGGTTTCCAGACGGGCCGTGCCGGCGGCATCGAGGCCGCGTTGCGGCTCGTCGAGCAGCAGAGCGGCCGGGGCGGTTGCCAGTACCGAGGCGACGGCCACGAAGCGCCGGCGCGCCTGATCGAGATCGAGAGGATGCTCGCGCGCGAAATCGCTGAGGCCGGTGCGCTCCAGAGCCTCGTCGACGCGGGCGGTGCGCTCGGCCGGCGAAAGCGGCCGGTTGCGCGGCCCGAACATCACCTCGTCCTGCACGGTTGCATGGAAGATCTGCTGTTCCGGGGCCTGAAACACGGTGCCGATGGCCTGCGACAGCCGGTGAACCGGGGTCTCCGCGGTGTTCATGCCGGCGACCGTGACGGTGCCGCGCGCCGGCTTGCGCAGGCCGTTCAGCAGCCGCAGCAGCGTGCTCTTGCCGGCGCCGTTGCGGCCGACGAGGGCCAGCACCTCGCCGGCACCGGCCCGGAAGCCGATATCCTGCAGCACGTCGTCACCGCCGGGATAGCGATAGGCCACACCTTCGACAGTCAGCATGAGGCGGCCTCCCGCAGCAGGGCATCGGCGTCGTCGAGGGTGAGCGGCAGAGCGGAATCCGCCGGCAGGCCGCCGGCCTCGCGCACCAGCCGCACGGCCTCGGTGACGGCCGGCGTGCCGAAGATGGCGGCCGCCGCGGGGTGGTGCAGCACTTCTGCGGCCGCGCCGTCGGCCACGATGCGGCCGTCGCAGAGCAGCAGGAAACGGTTTGCCACCGCCAGTGCCGGCTTCAGCGCCACATCGCACAGGATGATGGTGAGGTCGGCCGGCAGGCGGCGGATCTGGTCGAGCAGGGTATCGCGCGATTCCGGATCGAAATTGCCGGTCGGCTCGTCCAGCACCAGTGCGGCCGGCTTCATGACGAGTGCGGCGGCAATGGAAAGCCGCTGCTGCTCGCCGCCCGACAGGGTGAAGGGGTCGCGGTCTTTCAGGTGGCGCAGGTTGCAGATATCGAGGGCTTCCTCGGCCCGGGCGCGGATTTCGCCGGCCGGCAGGCCGAGATTGCCCGGCCCGAACACGATCTCGTCATAGACCGTGAAGGCAAAGCCCGAGAGCTGCTGCATCGGCACCTGACCGACGAACTGCACGGCGGCGGCGCGCTCGGCCGCATCCCATGCCGCCCACGGCCGGCCTTCGGCGAGCGCGGCACCGGCCTGCGCCTCCTGCCCGGTGCGCGGCAGCCACCCGGCGATCCAGTGCGCCAGCGTGGTCTTGCCCGAGCCGTTGCCGCCGAGGATGGCGATGCGCTCGCCGCGCTCCACCGTCAGGTCCAGCCCGTCCAGAACGCGCGGCCCTTTCAGGCCATATCCGAAGGTGAGGGAGCGGATTTCGATCAGAGCCACAGCACCACTCCGAGCTGAACGGGAATGGCCAGAAGCAGCAGCCGCCGCAGCCAGCGCTCCCACGGGGCATCCGGCGGGGCATCGAGAACGGTGCGGAAGCGGCGGGCGCGGAAGGCCCGGCCGTCCAGCACCGAGGCGCGCTGATCGAGATCGGCCAGCGCCAGCGTCACCAGCGGAATGAGCAGCGCGCCGAAAGCTCTGGCGCGGGAAATCCAGTTGCCGGCGAGGTCGAGCCCGCGGGCCTGCTGGGCATCGCGAATGGCACGGGCGCGGGCCGAGAACGGCTCCAGCAGCAACAGCGGGCTCGCCACCAGATAGGCGATGCCCGGCGGAATGCCGTGGCTGTCCAGAGCCTTCAGCAGAATGGCGGGATGGGTGGTGGTGACGAACAGCAGCGACACGGTGAGCAGCGCCGCAACCCGCACGAAGATGGCGAACATGTAGGCAAGGCCCGACGGGCTGACGGAAATCAGCCCGTGGCTCACCATGTCGTCGCGTTCGATCAGCACGCCGTGCACCACGAACAGGGCGACGGCGAGCGGCAGCAGCGTGAAGACGAAGCGCTTCACGAAGGTGGCCCCGGCCCCGGCGGCGATGCCGAACAGGAAGGCGGCCACCGCGATGGCCGCCATGCCGGCCGGCGGCACCATGAAGATGGTTGCCGCCAGCCAGAGGAGCCCGACCAGCTTCGTCAGAGGATTGATCCGGTGGATGAAACTGTTGCCGGGGACGAACAGCAGGGTCCGGCCGGCATTCGGGCTCCCGGAAGCGATCATGTCAGCCGGCCGCCCGCTGGTAGAACGGGAAGCCCGCCGTGAAGCGGCCCGGCATGCGGCTGGCGATGATCCATGCGATGACGCAGGTCAGCACCTTGTCGGCCAGATTGGTCGCAAGGTTGGCAATGGCGACGGACTGCAGCAGTTCCTGCCCGATCGCGACCATGTAGGCGGTGGCAAAATCGGTGCCCGCACCCGTCACGCCGCCAAACATGTAGACGATGATCGGGATGGCCACGATGGTGCTGATAATGCCGATGACGACACCGGAAAGCACCGTGCGCAGGATGGTGCGGAAGCCGCCGGCCTTCGCCAGCCAGCCGGCGACGAGGCCGACGACCAGCGAGACGGGGAAGAAGGCCGCCGCGGTGGGATCGGAAACGAGACCCCAGATGACGTTGGTCAGCACGCCGGTGGCGGCGCCGGCCAGCGGGCCGGCCAGAATGGCCACCAGCACGGTGCCGACCGCATCGATATAGAGCGGCAGCTTGACCCACACGGCAAGCTGGCCGACGACAATGTTGATGACGATGGCAATCGCCATCAGGACGAGTGTTCGCGTATCGAATTTCATGCAAGTTCCCCGGTTTTTGTCATTCAGCTGAGCTTATGCACGGCAAGTTCGTCGTAGCCGGACTTTGCGCACGGCACGCGGACGAAGGAGAAATCCTGCAGATGGGCGAGAACGATTTCCGCTGTTGTGTAGACGAGGCAGCCGGGCATCATGTGGCCGCCGAACATGGCGCCGGTGCCATCCGACAGCGACAGGTGAACGTGGGCGCCTGTCGGCTCCACGGTGCCGACCATCGAGACGATCTCGAAGTGGCCCTGACGCAGCGTGCCCTCCGGCTGGTTGGCATAGCGGATCACCGCATCGGTGAGGCTGCCCACCACGGTGACGATGGCGACGGCACCGAGCGCCCGGGCCGCGACGAAATCCTGCACCGCCGCCAGCACATCGGTGCCGGGCTCAAGGCGCAGCGCATAGAAGCGGGCGGAACTGGAAAAGGCCTCGGTCATGACGGGTCTGCCACCGGGGATGAGGGAAACGGGGTGTCGGCCAGCGCCAGTGCGGCGTCGGCAATGGCCAGCGGCACCGGCCGCAGCGGCATGTGCGGGCGGTTGAAGCCGGTCTTGTCCGGCGTCTGTCCGGTGGAGGCCGCCAGCAGGTCGCCGAGGGCGGAGCCGCAGATGCGGCCCTGACACGGCCCCATGCCGGCGCGGGTCCACATCTTGACCGAGAACAGATCGGCCGCCCCGTCGCGCACCGCCGCCTCGATATCGGCGCGCGTCACGTCCTCGCAGCGGCAGACGGTTTCCGTTGCCGGCATTCCGGCGGCGAGCGTGCCGGGGAAGGGATAGAGCGCGGCAAGGCCGGCGGCAAAATCGCGGGCGCGGGCCAGTTCGCGGCGAAGGCTGGCGAGGGTCGCCCCGCCGGGCAGCGGCCGGCCGGTGGCCGCCGCCGCGTGAAAGCCGGCGAGCCGGCCGCTGAGCCGGGCGGGGATGGCGCCGCCGATGCCGGTGGTCTCCCCGGCGGCGAACAGGCCCGGCACGTCGGTCGCCTGCGTGTCGGCGGCCACTGCGCAGTGCCAGCCGCCGCGCGCATCGTCAAAGGCGTGGGTGGCATGCAGCAGGCTGGTCAGATCGGTGACCGGCCGGAAGCCATAGCCGACGCACAGGCAGTCCACGCCGTCGATGACAAATGCCCGGTCGTGGCGGGGGCTGCCGTCCGCGTCGAGGGGGGCAACGCGGACGGCCTCCACCCGGCCCTCACCCAGCGCTGCCGTAACGACATGGCCGGTGAGGCGGGTGCGGGCAACCCGGCCGAGGCGGACCAGAAGGCGCAGCGCCTCCGGAATCCGCGCCGGGTGGCGCAGGAAGGGCGAGGCAAGGGCCGGGCCCGGCCGGCGCATTTCGATGAAGGCACGCAGGTTAAGACCGGCCTTGGCGAACGTTTCCGCCACGGCGAACAGGAATGGCCCGGAACCGGCCAGCACCACGTTGCGCCCCGGCGCCGTGCCATTGGCCTTGATGAGCCGCTGCGCCGCGCCCGCCCCGATGACGCCGGGCAGGGTCCACCCGGCGAAGGGTACCGGGCGTTCCATGGCCCCGGTTGCGGCGACGACGGCGCCGGCGCGCACCGCGAGGGCATCGCCGCCCTGCCGGGCAAACAGGGTGAAGCCGGGCTCGGCCCAGAAGATCTCCGCACCGCTCACAAGGCGCACGCCGAGATCGCGGCAGCGCTGCGCCGCGGCCCGGCCCGCGCTGACCTGCGGGGCGGTGGCGAAGGGACTGCCGGCGACGGCCGGCTGCATGTGGTATTGCCCGCCGGGGGCGGCGAACAGGTCGAGGCAGACCACATCGGCCCCGCTTTCGCGCGCGGCGGCAGCCGCCGCAAGGCCGGCCGGCCCGGCCCCCACGACCGCGACATCGCAGGTGAGAAGGGTCGCGTTCACGGCTGCACCTCCACGATCATGCCGTCATGCACGGGGGTGATGCAGGCCCGCTCCGGCTGGCCGTCGATGGTGACGACGCACTCGAAACAGACGCCCATGCCGCAGAACAGGCCGCGCGGATTGCCGGCCGGGCTGGCCCGCAGCGCGCGGGAGCGGGCATGCAGAACGCTGCCCAGCGAAGCCCCGCGCGGCACCGCCACGGGCATGCCGTTGATGATGACGGTGACGGTGGTACCGGCGGCGGCCGTCGTGGTTCCTGCGGGTGTCATGACCTGAGCTCCGCAAACCGCGCCGGATCGTAGAGCGCGTCGCCGGGCATCGCGGCCTCGCCGCGCAGCAGGCGGCTGATGAGGCGGGCGAGATAGGGCGCGCGGCAGAACCCGGTGCCGTTGTCGCCGGCGGCGATGCTGAGGCCCGGTGCCGGCAGGCGGCCGGCAAGAAACAGATTGTCCGGCGAAACGCCCTCGAACCGCACCCACGAGCGCAGCAGGGCCACGTTGCCGAGCGCCGGAAACAGCGTGACGAGGGTGTGGATGGAATCGCGCACGAACCGCCGCGGCACCTCGTTCAGCCGGTCGACGGCCCCGGGGGGCGTTTGCTGCGGGGCGACCACGGTGTTGAACAGAATCTGGCCGCTGCGGGCCTGCTGGATCTGGGTGTAACCGCTTTCCACGCCGCCTTCGGATTCGCACGCCCCCACCACGGTGCGGATGGTCGCCGGCTGGCGGACGGTGGCGAGGCACTGCGCCTGCCGCGGCACGACCGGAACCTGCAACCCGGCGCCGGCAGCAAGACGCGCGCTCCACGGGCCGGCGGCGATCACCGTCTCATGGGCGGCGATGGTGCCGCGCGCGGTCTGCACGCCGCCGATGCGGGCGCCATCGGTCAGAAGGCCGGTGACCGGGTTGGCCCGGACGGTCACAAGACCGTGCCGCCGGCCATCGGCGAGCAGCGCCCGGACCGCCAGAAACGGGTTCACGGTGGCATCGCCCGGCGACCAGCTTGCGGCAAGAATGGGGCCGGTCAGCATCGGCTCGATTTCGCGCACTGCCTGCGGCGTCAGAATTTCCGGCGGCAGGCCGAACGCCCGCTCGGCCGCAACCCAGCGGCGGGCGACGGCCATGTCTTCCTCGCGCAGGATAAAGCGCAACTGGCCGCTGCGGTGATATTCGAACCCGTCGGGACTGGCGGCGGCAAAGTCCTGCCACAGGGTGCAGGCCTCGCTCAGCACGCCCAGTTCGTCGAGATTGTGCATGTGAGTGCCGAGACAGGCGAGGCTTGCGCCGCTGACGGCGCCGCCGAAGGCCTGTGCCTCCACCAGCACCGTCTTCAGCCCGTCGATGGCAAGCTGGCGGGCCACCGCGGCGCCGACGACGCCGCCGCCCACCACCACCACATCGGCCGAACGCGGCAGCGCGTCGCTCATGCCGGCTGCTCCCCGGCCCAGTCCGCCCGGCGCAGCGCGGCCGGCGCCGCCTGCCAGAAGCGCACATCGGCAATGCCCGCCGTTTCAACCGGCTGCCCTTCCACCGCCTGCAGCGCCGCGGCGGCGCGGGCCACATGGCTTTCATCGGGATAGCCGAGGCCATGGCTCAGCGTGGCGCCGGTCATGGCAAGGGCGCGGATATCGGCGAGCTGCCGGCGGTGTTCGGCAACGCTCATGTCCGGCCGTGCGGCGGCGCAGATCGCGACCGCGCGCTCCGGGTCGGTGAAGGCAATGGTCCAGCCTTCCAGCACCGCATCGACCACGGCCTGAACCGCCTGCGGCTGCGCATCCGCATAGGCGGCGGCAACGACCAGACCGTCTTTCAGGATGCCGCTGTCGCTTGCGGCGGCCGTGAAGAGATGCAGTGCAGCCGCGCCCAGCACTTCTTCCACATGGTGCAGTTCGTGATAGCCGGTCATCTGGGCGCTGGCGATTTCGCCGGCCAGAAACGGACCGACGGTGTCCGGCATGGCAATGCGTTCCACCGCGTCGGCGGCCACGCCGGCCCGGTGCAGCATCCAGCGCAGTTCAAGATCCTCGTGCCCCGGCCACACGCCGACCTTGCGGCCGGCCAGATCCGCCAGCCGGGCGATGCCGTCGGAGCGGCGCACGGGATAGACCAGCGGGCTTTGCTGCTGGATGGCCAGAATGAAGCGCAGCGCGGCCGGATCGGCGCTTTCCAGAACATGGGCCGGGCTTGCAACCGCCATCTGCGTGGCGCCGGCCAGCACGGCAGCGACGTGCTTCTGGCTGAAATCCAGCCCTTCGCACACGATCTTCACGCCGCGGCTTTCGCCAAGGCCCAGCGCCTCGGCCACGAGATAGCCGGCAAACTGCGCCTGCTTGTGCCACAGCAGTCTTATCCGGACCGTCTCCATGGTCGCCTCGGTCTTTCAGGGGAGTTGCGGGCAGGGCGGGCTCCGGCCGGGCGCGGCCGGCCGGAGCGGTACCGGTCAGGCCGGGCAGTCGATCGTCTTGTCGGCCGCCGGGGCCTTGTCCCAGAAGGTGTTGGTGAACGCCTTCTCAAGATCGATCTTCTTGTCGATCAGCTTGGCATCGAGGAGGATCTTTTCCGCGATCTCGTAGTTCTTCAGTTCGGACTTGCCGAACTCGCCCTTCAGCGTCGGGCCGGCGCAGAACAGCTCGCCCATGGCCTTGATCTGGTCGATCTGCTCGTTGAGCTTCAGTTCGCTGTTATACTTGAGAACGATCTCGGCGGCGGCCTTCGGGTCGGCGATGGCTTCCTTCCAGCCGCGCAGGGTGGCGTCGACCACGGCCTGAACCGCCTTCGGATTGTTTTTGATCTCGGCCTCGGTGGTGAACAGGCCGCCGCTGACGATGGATTCTTCCGGCGCCGGATTGAGGAAGACCAGATCGTCTTTCTTGAAGCCCTGACGATAGACCTGCGGCAGCTCGTTATAGAGCGTGACCTGCATGACCTCGTAGTCCTTGTTCAGCCAGCTGATGATGTCATAGCCCTGACTGACGATGGTCACCTTGGACTGGTCGATGCCGGCGCGCGACAGCATGGCCAGGAATTCCTGCTCGTCGCCGCCGAACCACAGGCCGACACTGTGGCCGGGCATGTCCTTGATGGTGTGGATGCCGGCTTCCTTGCGGGCGATGTAGGTGGTGGCGCTCTTCTGGCCGAACTGGGCGATCATCACCAGCGGCGCACCGTTGGCGCGGGCGGAGATGATCTGGTTCGGGTGGCCGATGCCGAAGGTGTCGGCGCCGGTGGCCACCGTCACCGAGGGCTTGATATCCGGGCCGGCCGGCAGCAGTTCGAGATTGACGCCGGCATCCTTGTAGTAACCCTTTTCGAGGGCCACGATCGGGCCGGCGAACTGGCCCTGCATGATCCATTCGAGGCGCAGCGTTTCCGCGGCGACGGGCGAAAGGCTGGCCGCGGCAAGGGCGGTGCCGGCAAGAAGGGTCTTCAGAAAACTGGTCATGCACGTTCCCCTGTTTTTTATGGTCAGGTCTGGTCGTCGAGCGAGGCGTGCCAGGGCAGCGCAAGGCGCTCAATGGCGGCAATGACGGCGAAGAACGCGATGCCGATGAGGGCCGAAAGGAACATGGCAGCCCACAGGCGCGGCATGGCGAGGGTGCGATAGGACGTCATGATCACGAAGCCGAGGCCCTTGTCGGCCTGCACGAACTCCGCAACGATGGCGCCGATCACCGAGAAGGTGACGTTCAGCTTGAGCCCGACGAACACATAGGGCAGGGCGCTCGGCAGCCGCATCTTGAAGAAGCGCTGCGGGCCGCTGGCGGCTGCGACGTGGAACACCGCCATGATGGTGCGGTCGTAGGACTGCAGGCCCTTCATCATGTTGAGGGCGAGCGGAAAGAACGACAGGAAGGTCGTGACCGCGATCTTGGACGGCAGCCCGTGGCCGAACCAGATGATGATGATGGGCGCCACCGCCACCACGGGAATGGTGTTGGCGGCGATGATGTAGGGCATGAAGCCGCGCGCCACGAGCGGGAAATAGGCGAACAGCGTGCCCAGCATGGCGCCCAGCAGCGAGCCGAGCACGAAGCCGGCGATGGCCTCGAACAGCGTGATGCCGGCATGGCTGAGCAGCACGCCCGGGCTGTTGATGAAGGCAAGCCAGATATCGGCCGGCGACGGCAGCACGTAAACGGGGATGCCGAAGGCCGAGATCAGTCCTTCCCACAGCAGCACGATGACCGCGAAGGTGACGAGCGGCGGCCAGATGCGGCCGAGCGGTCCGTCGCGCCAGTCGATGGCGCGGGCGCGGGCGGGCGCGGTGTCAGGCGCGGACATCGCGATAGCCTTTCTCCAGTTCGGTGCTGCCGATGGCCACGAGATCGCCGAAGCGGCCGTCCTCGCGGCTGCCGAGGCTGCGGGGGCGCGGCAGGTCAACCTCGATGATGCGCGAGATGCGGCCGGGCCGCGGTGTCATCACCACGATCCGGTCCGACAGCAGCACCGCCTCGCGGATCGAATGGGTGACGAGAACGACCGTGATGCCGGTGATCTCGTGGATGCGGGCGAGTTCCATGTTGAGGCGGTCGCGGGTGATCTGGTCGAGCGCGCCGAATGGCTCGTCGAGCAGCAGAAGCCGGGGGTCGGTGGACAGCGCCCGTGCGATGGCCGCGCGCTGGCGCATGCCGCCGGAAAGCTGCCGCGGCCAGGCATCCTGAAAGCCGTCGAGTCCGACCAGGCGGATGAGTTCGTCGGCCTTGGCAAACCGCGTGGCGCGGTCCACGCCGCGCAGCTCCAGCGGCAGGGCGATGTTGTCGCGGATGCGCCGCCAGTCGAGCAGGGCGGCCTCCTGAAAGACGAAGCCGATCTCGCGCTTGAGGCGGGCTTCGCGCGGCGTGCGGCCGCCGATGGCGACGCGGCCGGCGGTGGGCGACAGCAGGTCGCCGACGATGCGCAATAACGTGCTCTTGCCGCAGCCGGAAGGGCCGATCAGCGACACGAAGCTGCCTTCCGCCACCGAAAGATCGATGGCGCGCAGCGCCTGCACCGGCGCGCCGCCGCGCAGGTCATAAACGAGGTCGACGCCGGCAATGGTGACCAGCCCCGGGTCGTCCGGTGAGAGGCGGGCTGCCTCAGCCATAGCGGGTTCCTCCGGCAAACCAGTCGTCGAAGCGGGCGGCGGTGCGCACCACCACGCTGGATTTGGTGAGATAACTCTTCAGCGCGTCCCAGCCGTTTTCCTTGCCGTAGCCGCTTTCGCCGAAGCCGCCCCAGACCGAGCGGGGATCGTTCTTGTGGTGGTCGTTGAGCCAGGTCACGCCGGCCCGAACCGCACTGGCAACCCGGTGGCCGCGCAGGATATCGCGCGTCCAGATGCCGGCGCCGAGCGCGAACGGCGTGTCGTTGGCAAGGCGGACGGCGTCTTCCTCGTCTTCAAACGGGGTGACGCTGACGACCGGGCCGAACACCTCTTCGCGGAACAGCCGCATGTCCGGCGCGACCTCCGCAAACACCGTCGGCGGCACGAAGAAGCCGCCGTCGAAGGGCGCCGGCAGGGCGGGGCGGGCGCCGCCGGCGGCAAGTACGGCGGCGGTGCCTTTCGTCTCCTCAATGAAGCCGAAGCAGCGGTCGCGCGAGGCGGCCGAGATGACCGGGCCGACGTCGGTTGCCATGTCCGCCGGGTCGCCCACCTTCAGGCGGCCGGCGCGCCCGGCGAAGGCCGCCAGAAAACGCTCGGCGACCGGCCGGTGGACAAGGAAGCGGGCCCCCGAGACGCAGGTCTGTCCCGAGGCGACAAAGGCGGAAAACAGCGCGCCGGCAACCGCTTCCTCAAGCGGGGCGTCGTCGAAGATCACGACGGGGGTCTTGCCGCCGAGTTCCAGCGTGCAGGGCACCAGCCGGGCTGCAGCCGCCGCCGCCACGCGCCGGCCCGTGCCGGTGCCGCCGGTGAGGTCGATGCGGGCGACATTGGGATCGGCGACGAGGGCGGCGCCGGCCTCCGGCCCGCCGGTGACGACATTCACCACACCGTCCGGAAAGCCCGCTTCTTTCGCCCAGTCCGCCACGATGAGGGGCGACACCGGGGCCAGCTCCGATGGCTTGACGACCACCGTGTTGCCGGCGGCGAGAGCGGCCGCGAGCTTCTTGGTGAGGATGAGAACCGGGTGGTTCCACGGTGTCAGCAGCGCGCAGACGCCATAGGGACGATAGTGAGTGTAGGTGAGGAACCCGCCCCTGACGCGGTTGGCTTCGCCTTCCAGCCCCAGAATGATGCCGGCGAAATAATCCAGCCACTCCGGAATGCGCTGCATCTGGGCGCGCATCTCGCGGATCGGCCGTCCGGTGACGGCCGATTCCAGCGTGGCCAGATCGCCGATGCGCGCGGCGACGATCTCGGCCAGCCGGCGCAGCAGGCGGGCGCGCTCGGCGCCGTCGGTCGCCGCCCAGCCGGGGAAGGCGGCCGCCGCCGCGCGGCAGGCCGCGGCGACATCATCGGCCCCCGCTTCGGCCACGGTGGCAATGACGGCGCCCGTTGCCGGGCTCAGCACCGGCCGCCGGCCGCCGGACCCCTCAGACAGCGCCCCGCCCGCGTGCAGCCGGAAATGATGCGGCGCGGTGGCCGAAAGGGTTGGAACGGATGTCATGGACTGGATCCCGCGCTGCCTCACAACGCCGTGCCCCTGTTCGGAAAGGGGATTGCACCGCGCGCCGGTCATCGCCATAATTTCTGCATTCATCGTGTATACATGAAAGGCTAACTTTTCCTCATGGGGCTGACAAGCCTAAAAAGTGATCAGGACGAATGCAGGGGGACGATCATGGCAGGCCGGACAGGTGCGGCACCGCAAACGCCGGATGAGCCGCAGAAGCCGGGTTCCGTGCGCCGCAAGGGCGGGGCACTGGGGCGCGAGGTTGCCGCCGATCTGGAAGAGCAGATTGTCCAGGGGCGGCTGTCGCCGGGCGCCAAGCTGGACGAGGTGATGCTGGGCAACCAGTATTCGGTCTCCCGCACGCCGGTGCGCGAGGCGCTTCGGGCGCTGGCGGCAAAGGGGCTGGTGGAATTCCAGCCGCGCATGGGCGCCATCGTGGCCCGCCCGACCGTCGGGCAGGTGATGGATCTGTTCGAGGTGGTGGCCGAGCTGGAAGCCATTGCCGCACGGCTGGCGGCGGAACGGATGGATCAGGCCGACGAACGCCTGCTGGTGGCGGCCCATCAGGAATGCCAGCGCGCTGCCTGTGCGTTCGATCCCGACGCCTACTACCGCACCAACGGCGATTTCCACGCAGCCATCCACAAGGCGGCCCACAACGCCGTGCTGCATGAGCAGATCGAGCATCTGAACAAGCGGCTGTCGCCCTATCGCCGCTTCATCACCTTCCGCCCGGGACGCACGGAAACGGCGCTGCGCGAGCACGAGGCGGTGTTCGGGGCGCTGTTGTCGCGCAATCCCGCCGCCGCCTGGCAGGCGATGCGCACCCATGTGCGCGTGCTGGCGGAAGATTCGCTGGCGCTCTCGCGCAGCCTGCGGTTCTGAACGGCTGCCCGCCGGCGCGGGCGGGGAGGCCCGCCTGTGCGGCGTTCAGCACCAGCCGCCGCGGCTGCGGCCGGCATAGGCGCGGGCGAAGCCCTGCGCGATCATGTGGTGCCCGACGGCGCTCACGCCTGCGGCCGAAACATCGGCCAGCACCCGGCCGCCATATTTGTCGGGCTCGATCCGGCTCAGCACCACCGGTCCGCCGGCAACCGCCTCGGCCAGCGCGGCGCGTGCCTCCACGGCGCGGGCGCGCTCGGCCGCACAGCGGCCGCGCAGCTCCGGCGTGTCGATGCCGCGGATGCGCACCAGAACCGCCACCTCCTGCCCGAGCCAGATGTGTGCGCGCACCGCAAGCGTGTCGCCGTCGAGAACCCGTTCCACGGTCGCCTCGACCGGCCCGGCGATGCGCTCGGCGGCCCCGGCCGGCCCGGTCGCGGCGAGCCCGGCCAGCACCGCAGCGGCCACGAAAGGCCGGCACCCGGTGCGCCGTCGCACGGCGTCGGTCGGGTCGTCATAATCAATCAAAAGTTGCTTTTCTGGCCCTGCGGGCATCATGCTGCACACCATGATTGTTGCGGTGACAGCTATAAGGAAATTTGTCCTGCCTGCAACAGGAAATTATTCACAGATCCAATCGCCGGCGACACCCTGCAAAACAGAAAGGCCGTCCGGGGCGCGAATGCCCCGGACGGCCTCTTCAGCACAAGATGGCGGGCGGCGTCAGTGGCGGAAGTGGCGCACGCCGGTGAACACCATCGCCAGACCGGCTTCGTCGGCGGCAGCGATCACTTCCGCATCGCGCATCGATCCGCCCGGCTGGATGACGGCGGTGGCGCCGGCCTCCACGGCGGCCATCAGGCCGTCGGCGAACGGGAAGAAGGCATCGGAGGCCACGACGGCACCGATGGTGCGCGGGGCATCGAGGCCGGCGGCAGTCGCGGCATCGGCCGCCTTCCATGCGGCGATGCGGGCCGAATCGACGCGGCTCATCTGCCCGGCGCCGATGCCGACCGTGGCACCCTCGCGGGCATAGACGATAGCGTTGGACTTCACATGCTTCACCACCCGCCAGGCAAAGCGCAGATCGGCGAGTTCGGTCGCCGACGGCGCACGCCGGGTGACGACGCGCAGGTCGAGATCGTCGATCACGGCGTTGTCGCGGCCCTGAACCAGCAGGCCGCCGGCAAGCGACTTGACCGTGAGGCCGGCCGCGCGCGGATCCGGCACGGAGCCGGCAAGCAGCAGACGCAGGTTCTTCTTGGCGGCAATCAGCGCCTTCGCCTCGTCGGTGGCATCCGGGGCGATGATCACTTCGGTGAAGATCTCGACGATCTTCGCGGCGGCTTCCGCATCGAGCGTGCGGTTCAGCGCCACGATGCCGCCGAAAGCGGAAACCGGGTCGCAGGCGAGCGCGCGGGTATAGGCCTCGGCAAGGCTTGCGCCTTCCGCCACGCCGCAGGGATTGGCGTGCTTGATGATCGCAACCGCCGCCGTGCGGGCCGGATCGAACTCCGCCACCAGTTCATAGGCGGCGTCGGTATCGTTGAGGTTGTTGTAGCTCAGGGCCTTGCCCTGCAGCTGGCGGGCGGAGGCAACGCCCGCGCGCGCCGGGGCCGAGCGATAGAACGCCGCCGGCTGGTGCGGGTTCTCGCCATAGCGCATGGCCTGCACCAGCTCGCCGCCGAAGGCGCGCCAGCGCGGGGTTTCCGGCTCCGCCCCGGGGTTGCGGGCGGCCGCCTCGGCGGCAACGGCGTCCGTCATCCAGCGCGAGATGGCGGCATCGTAGGCGGCGGTGCGCGAGAAGGCCTTGGCGGCAAGGCCGCGGCGGAAGAAAACGGTGGTGGCACCGTCGTTGGCCTCGATCTCGGCCAGCACGGCGGCATAATCGGCCGGGTCCACGATCACGCTCAGATAGGCGTGGTTCTTGGCCGAGGCGCGGATCATGGCCGGGCCGCCGATGTCGATGGTCTCGATCACCGCCTGCCCGGTGGCGCCGGAGGCCACCGTCTGCTCGAACGGGTAGAGGTCGATCACCACCAGATCGAACGTCGGGATGGCATGGTCCTTCAGGGCTGTCGCGTGCTCCGGGTCGTCGCGCACCGCCAGAAGGCCGCCGTGCACCTTGGGGTGCAGGGTCTTCACGCGGCCATCCATGATCTCCGGGAAGCCGGTGATCTGCGACACGTCGATGACCGGCACGCCGGCTTCCGCAATGGCCTTGCGGGTGCCGCCGGTGGACACGATCTCGACGCCCTTCGCCGCCAGCGCAGCGGCAAAGGCGGTGACGCCGGTTTTGTCGGAAACCGAAATCAGGGCGCGCTTCAGAGGCACGCGGTCGGGCGTGGCGATTTCTTTGACGACGACGGACATTCGGCCCAAACTCCGCGGAAACGGGGAAAATTTGCGCGCGGGTTAGCACGTTTCCCGGCCCGCCGAAACCGCTTTGGGACAGGGCAGGGCTGCGTGGGGACAGGGCAGGGCCGCGTGCCGGGCCGTGAGCGCGGCCTGCGGCGCCCGAACCCGGTCGCGGGCGGCCTGCGCCCGCACCGGTCATTGCGCGGTCATTCCGCCTGCGGAGCGCCCTGCGGGGCCGGTGCGGCGGGCCGGCGCGCGGCGGGCCGGCCGGTGCCCTGCCGGTCGAAGCGCCAGCCGGTTTCAAGGTCGGCCTCGATGCTGCCGGCCAGCACGATCTGCTCGGTGCGCCGCACGCCCTGCAGGCCGGCAAAGAAGATCGATTCTTCCAGCGCGATCGTCGCCCCGATGGCGGTGAACAGCCACGTCTCGCCATCGGGACAGGTGATCACCACGCTGTCGCCCTCGGCGGAAAGGCTGGCCCGCACGGTCGGGTGCAGGTGGAAGCGGATGGCATAACGCTCCGCCCGTGCCGCCCCGCCTTCCACGGCGCGCAGGCGGTCGATGCCGGTCACCCGCCGCCCGTCGGTGGAGAGCGCGACGGCGCGCTCGTGCACCACGCCGAAGCGGGCCCGGTAGCCGTCATGGGAGCCGGAAACCGCGACATGGTCGCTGCCGTCCTCGCGCTGCACTTCCACGCTGGCCGGGCCGTCCACGATCAGCGGGCCGAGCCAGCGCTGCGCATCGCCGGCGAGGAAGCGCACCGACGAGGCATCGTTGACGACGAGGGTGGAATGGGCCGCCGTGGTGCGCGCCGCCGCCCGCCACTCGCTGCGGTGCGAGGCCGGGGCGCCGCAGTTGACGACGATGAGGTTCTGTCCGCTGGAAAGCTCGAACGACAGGCAGCCGGCATGGGCACTGGCGCTGATGGCGGTGGGCGGCGGCACGCCGGTATCCATCAGCACCACGGTGCCGGCGCCGTCGAGGCGCTGATAGCCGGAATAGCTGGCGTTGGAAGGGGCGGTGCCGAAGCTGTCGTCATGGGCCATCACGGTGGCCACCATGCCGCGGGGGGTGACGCCGACGCCGTTGAAGCGGGCGAACGAGCCGTCGCCGTGCCGGAAGAACCGGATCATCGGCATCATGCGGTCGATGGAACTCATCAGCACCGGCGAGGGGCTGACGCCGCGCGCCGAGATGGCCTGCCGGATCGGCAGCAGTTCGATCAGCGCTTCCAGAATCGCCGCCGGATTGCGCGAGACATGGCCGCCGTCGGGCAGGAACTGGCGTTCCAGTTCCAGATCGAGGGTTTTCAGCGCGCTGCGGACGTGGCGTTCCTGCCCGGCGATGGAAATGGCCGCAGCCACCAGCGCGGTGGCCGCCTGCAGACGCGGCAGGCCGTCTTCGGTGTCTTCCAGACTGGCCCGCATCAGCCGCATCTGGCGGGCGAGCGCGCGCATGAAGCGGTGGTAGAAGGCGCGGTCGCAGCCTTCCAGAATGAGCGGCGACTGCGACAGCCAGGACAGGATGCGACGGGCCACCACATCCGGCCGCCAGGCGATGCGCGGCAGGTGGGCGCTCGCCCGCATCCAGTCATCCACCAGCGCGCGGGCATTGGAGCGCGACAGCGGCGAATCGGACGCGCGCAGGTGCCTGAGCCAGCCGAAGCCGTGCAGCGCGGCCGCCCACTCCTGCGAGGGAACGGGCACGATCTCGAACGGCGAGCGGCCGCCGGCTTCCACCACCTGCCCGGAAAAGACGAACACGCCGGAATAGATATCCGTGGCAACCGTCGGGTCGGCGGTGCGGATATCCTGCGGGGCAATAAGCAGGCGTTCCGGTGTGGCGCCTACCTGCCACCAGCGGCCGAGGGCCGACAGGCGCAGCCGCAGACGCACGGACGCCACGATCCGGCGCAGCAACAGCCGCCAGATGGGGGTCCGCCTCGCTGCTCTCGCCGCCATCGCTACCTCGCCCGGAACCTCCGCACCCGCCGCCCGCCGCAACTGATTCGCATCGTTGTGGCTTCAGGGCGGTCCCGGGCGCGGGCCTCTGGCGGGGATTATAATCCGGGATTCGTTACCAAGCTCATGCCAGCGCCGGCGCGATGCCGGCCAGCCCCTTGAAAGCGGGCGTTTTTTTGCCGGCAACAGCCGGTCAGGCCGTGCGCCGGAGCCGCGCGATGAAGAACCCGTCCAGTCCGCCGCGGTGCTCCTCGTCCCCCGGCCAGAACGACGGCAGGGTGCGCACATCGCCGTCTGCGGTGATGGCCTCGCCCAGTCCGCCGATTTCGGCTGCCGTCACCGGCACGCGCTCAAACGGGGCGCCGGAGGCGAGAAGGCGGGTGATCTGGTCCTCGCCCTCTTCTTTTTCCAGCGAGCAGGTGCAGTAAATGAGCGTGCCGCCCGGCCGCACCCAGTCTGCCGCGCGGGCCAGAAGCCGGGCCTGCAGCGCGGCCAGTGCGGCGATGTCCTCGGCCTTCTTCTGCAGCACGAGGTCGGGATGGCGGCGGATGGTGCCGGTGGCCGAGCAGGGCGCATCGAGCAGCACCGCATCGAACGGGGCCTCCGGCGTCCAGACCGTGAGGTCGGCGGCCACCACGTCGGCCTCCAGCCGCAGGCGGGCGAGGTTCTGCTGCAGCCGCTCCAGACGGGCAGGCGAGATATCGACTGCGGTGACCGCAGCGCCGGCCGCCGCCAGCGCGGCCGTCTTGCCGCCCGGGGCGGCGCAGAGGTCGGCCACGCGCAGGCCCTGCACAGCGCCGAGCAGACGGGCCGGCAGGGCGGCGGCGGCATCCTGCACCCACCACGCCCCGTCCAGATAGCCTTCCAGCCGTTCGATCTGGCCGCGGTTGGGCAGGCGCACGGAGCCGGTCGGCAGCACCGTGCCGCCGAGGCGCTCCGCCCAGCCCTGCGGATCGCTCTTGACGGAAAGGTCCAGCGCCGCTTCGCCCATGTGCGCGGCGGCAAGGGCGCGGGCCGTCGCCTCGCCATAGCCTGCCACCCAGCGGGCCCACAGCCAGTCCGGGGTGTTGAGGCGCGGCGCATCCTGCCCGGCGAGAATCGCCTCGCGGCCGCGCGCCAGCGTGCGCATCACGCCGTTGACGAAGGTGGCGTAGTGCTCGGTGCGCCGGTCGGCATGGGCGAGGTCGACGCCGAGCGAAACGGCGGCATGGTCCGGCACGTCGAGGAACAGGATCTGCGCTGCCGTGATGACGAGGATGGCCCGGACCTTGTGTGCCTTGGCCGGCAGCGGCCGGTTGACGAGGTCGGCAAGAGCATCCCCGATCTGCCCGAGGCGGCGCAGCGAGGTGCCGACGATGGCGCGCGCCAGCGCCCGGTCGCGCTCGGGCAGGGCGGCGAGCGGGCTCGCGCCGTCGGCCGGGTCGAGGGCGATGTCGAGCGACTGACCCGACAGCACGGCATCGACGATATCGGCCGCCGCCGCGCGGGCCGGCAGCCCCGGCTTCAGCGCCGGCTTTCGCGGGCCGCCGCGGAAGCCGCCTTTCGGCCCGTCCGGTCGCGCCGCGCCGCCTTTGCCCGCCGGGCGGCTGATATTGCGGGTTTTGCCTCCCGCCCGGCCGTTCTCGCCGCTCACGCGCGTCATCCTCGCTGGCCGCCGGGCATTCTGCCCGCCGCATCTGCTTCAGACCCCGGCAGTGCGCCACCGGGGCCGGCCTCGTCAAGAGCGGATTGCACCGCAGGCCGGCACCGGGCCGGCCGCCTTCAGCCCCACGGACCGCCGGTGCGCCCCGGCCGCACCGGGCCGCCCCACGGGCCGGAGGCGCCGGACGGCGGCGGGCCGGCCATGCGGCTGCCGCCCGAACCGTCATAGCCGCCGCGGCCGGCCAGTTCCATCAGCGCGGCGATCCGGTTTTCGGTGTTGGGGTGGGTGGAAAACAGGTTGTCCATGCGCTGGCCGGACAGCGGGTTGACGATGAACAGATGGGCCGTCGCCGGGTTGGCCTCGGCTTCCGGGTTGGGAATATGGGCGGCGCCCTGTGCCAGCTTGCCGAGCGCGGAGGCAAGCCACACCGGATTGCCGCAGATCTGCGCGCCCATGCGGTCGGCGGCATATTCGCGGGTGCGGC
>NZ_DAISHT010000050.1:0-20809 GCF_036822375.1 Pseudoxanthobacter sp.
GGAGAGCATCGGCTGGGGCGTGACCTCGGAAGACATGCTGAGCCTGCCGAGCCGGATGCCCTATATTCCCAAGACGCTGAACTGGGTGCGGATCGCCCAGCGCTTCCCTGTGCGGGTCCGCCTCATCGATCCGCCTGACGACCTGATGCGCATCGGCGCTTCGGCCGACGTGGTCATTCGCCATGACGATCGCTGCTGAGCCGATCGCTGCTGAGCCGGGCGCTGCTGAGCCGGGCGCCGGCGGGGCGGATGCGGCGGTTGTGTCCGGCCGCGGGGCAGTCGCGCGCCTTGCCCGGCAGACGATAGCCGATCTGGGGCCTTTTCCCGGCCGGGCGGGGCAGATGTGGCGCATCGCGCTGCTGTGCGCCATCGTGGCGGCCGTCGCGGCCCTCTACAAGACGCCCGAGCCGGCCATCAGCTGCTACCTCATCATCTTCCTGATGAAACGCGATGCCGCTGAAACCATCGGCACGGCACTCGGCCTCATCGTGCTGGCGAGCGTGGCGGTGTTTCTCGTCATTCTGCTGGCGGCGGTCACCATCGAGTCGGCCTTCCTGCGCGTTCTCACTATTGCGCTGGTCTCGTTCTTCTTCCTGTTCCTGCAGGGGGCGAGCAAGCTCGGCGAAACGGGCGGCGTGATCGCTCTCGTCATCGCGTTCTGCCTGTCGCTGGTCGGGGATGCCCCGGCCGGCGAGGTGGTGACCCGCGGCATGCTCTACGCATGGCAGATGGCCGCAATGCCGATGGCGCTGATGGTGGTGTTTCTGCTCGTGCTCGGCACATCGCCGGTGGCGCTGCTGCGCGGCGGGCTGCGCCGGCGTCTCAGTGCCTGCGCGGCGGCGCTGGCCGGCGATGGCGATCCCGCGCCGCGGGCGCTCGACGAACTTGTGGCGGAGGGCAATGCCGCGCCGCTGAAGACGCTCGGTCTCGTGCGGCTGTTCCATGTGCTGCCTTTTGCGGGCACGCGGCAGATCGCCCGCGATATTGCGGCCTCCTACAGCCTGCTTTTTGCCACCCGCGCACTGGCGGGCAGCGCCGATGCGGCGACCCGTGCGGCGCTGGCCGGTCACATCCGCCAGTGCATCGCGGCACTGGATGGGGATGCCGCAATGCCGGCCCTGCCACCGGCGGCCCTCGCCGGCGCGCCTGCAGACGGCGGGCCGGTGGCGGAAGCCTGGCGCGCCCTTGCGGTTCTGGCCGGGGCGGAGCCGCCGCCGGCGGCGCCGGGCCCGAAAGACAGCTTCTTCCTGCCCGATGCCTTCACCAACCCGGATTACCAGCACTTTGCCCTGAAGGCGACGGCGGCAGCCGTGATCTGCTACGTCATCTATACCGGGCTCGACTGGTCGGGCATCCATACTGCCATGATCACCTGCTACATCGTCTCGCTCGGCACCACGGGCGAGACCGTGCACAAGCTCTGTCTGCGCATCGGCGGCTGCCTCGTCGGCGCAACCATGGGCACGCTCGCGGTGGTGTTCGTCATGCCGCATCTGGACACGGTGGGCGGGCTGATGGTGCTGGTGTTCCTCGGCTGCCTGCCCGGTGCGTGGATCGCTTCCGGCAGCGACCGCATCGCCTATGCCGGGGTTCAGGTGGCGCTGGCCTTTCTGCTGTGCGTGCTGGAAGGCGCCGGCCCCACCACCAGTCTCGATGCCGGCCGCGACCGCATTATCGGCATTCTGCTCGGCAATGCCGTGGTCTTCCTCATCTTCACGAACATATGGACCGTCAGCGTGGAGCAGGCGATCCGCAGCCGCCTTTCCGGGGCGCTCGGCCTGCTGGCCGCTCTGGCGCGCATGGCGCCGGCCGAGCGGCGGGCCGCCGTGCCCACCCTCGCGGCTGCGGAGGAACGACTGCAGGGGATGGAAGAGGCGCTGTTCCTGGCGCCGTTCGAACCCGCCCGCGTGCGGCCGGACGAGGCCGTGCTGGCGCGGCTTGAAGCGGCGCGGCGCGAGGCGTCCCGCCTCGGGCAGGCGCTTTATTTCGCCGGCGACGATCTCGGGGATACGGCGGGCCAGCTGGACCGGCTTTCGCAGGCCGTCTCCGGCGGAACGGCGGCGGAACCGCAGGCGCGCGAGCCGGCCTCCGCTCAGGCGCCGGATGCCGGCGGCGAGGTCGGTCTCCATCTCGGCCGGCTGCGCGCGACGCTTGCAGAAGGACCGGTGTGATGGTGCAGCGTCCGCTTTCCGCTCTGGCCGGTGCGCTGCTCTCCGGTCTTGCGCTGGCCGGGCTTGCCGCCGGCTGCGCCGGCAATGCCGAGAGCCTTGCGCCGGCTGCGCCCGACAAGCCGTGGAACGGCCGCCCGCCGCCGGAAGGCCTTGCCCTGATGAAGGCGGCGGCCCCGGATGCTGCCGGCACGGATGCCGCCGCGCGCGATTTTGCCGTGCCGCGCAATGCTGCCGCTGCCGCGCTGCCGCCGGCCCCCTTCGTCGATCCGAAGCAAGTCTACGACCTGCCGGAGCTGATCGATCTGGCCCAGCGCACCAATCCGACCACGCGCATGGCATGGGAGGCCGCCCGCCGCGCGGCCCTTGCCGTGGGCATGGCGGAGGCCACCTATCTGCCGCTGATCACCGCCAACGTCATCGGCGGCAGCCAGACCGTGACCACCACGCTGCCGACGCTGCTCGGCGGCGAGCGTTATTTCAACACCACGGCCGAGGGCGTGTCGCCCAATCTGGCGCTGCAGTGGCTGGTGTTCGACTTCGGCGAGCGCAGCGCGGTGGTGGATGCCGCCCGGCAGAATTCGCTTGCCGCGAACGTGCTCTTCAACGCCAGCCACCAGAAGCTCATCTTCGACGTGACCCGCAGCTATTATGCCTGCGGCGCCGCGGAGGCCCGCCTGCGTATTGCGCTGCAGGCGCTCTCCAACAGCATGGCGATCCGCACGGCGGCCGAAAAGCGGGCGGCGGGCGGGCTTGCGACCTCGGTGGAGGTGGCACAGGCACGCCAGATGGTGGCGCAGGAAGAGTTGCGGCGCGTGGAAGCGGAAGGCGCGCTGCGCGATGCGCGGCAGGGCCTTCTCAACGCCATGGGTGTGAACCCGATGCTGCAGATGCGCCTTGCCGATTCCACCCGGCGGCCGCTGCCGGATGCCGTGGGCCTGCCGGTCGATGCGCTGGTGGAAATGGCGCTGGCGCAGCGTCCGGACGTGGCGGCCAGCTATGCCGCCATGAAGGCGAGCCGCTCGGGCATCGACGTCGCCCGTGCGGGCCGGATGCCGAAGGTGTTCCTCGCCGGCGCCGTTGCGACCGGAACCGGCAGTTTCAACGCCAACGGTCTGCCGACCATCGGCCAGCAGGCGAGCGGCACCGGCGTGCTGGTTGGCGCCACGGTGCCGATTTTCGACGGCGGCCTGCGGGCGGCGCAGGTGAAGCAGGCGGAATCGCTGGCCGCGACGGCCGAGAGCCTCTATCGCAAGACCCAGTCCGATGCGGCGGCGGAAGTCGTGGCCAGTGCCAATGCCCTGCGCACGGCACTGGAGAGCTACCGCGCGGCGAGCGCGCTGGTGCGGGCGGCGGCAACGACCTATGACGCCGCGCTGGAGGCCTATCGCAACGGCGTCGGCACCATAACAGCCGCAACCGCGGCCAATAACGGCTTGCTCGATGCCCGGGAAGCGCAGGCCGATGCCCATGCCGCCGCGCTGGTGGCGGCCGCCAATCTCGCCTTCGTGATGGGCGCGATGACCAGCACAGAGGCGGCCATGTCGCGCACGCCGGTTGCGCCGGCCGCGCCCTGAAGCGCGGCCGCAGGCCGCCCGGGCCGGGCGCGCCTCAGGCGCGGGCCACCGGCGCCAGCCCCGGCAGATCCGGTCCCACCGGCACGATGCCGTTGGGGTTGAGCGTGCGGATCGAATAATAACCCTGCTTGATATGGTCGATGTTGACCGTCTCGCGCACCCCGGGCACGGCGAGCATGTCAGCCACATAGGCTGAGAGTGCAGGATATTCGGCCAGTTTCTTCAGGTTGCACTTGAAGACGCCGTGATAGGCCGCGTCGAAACGCACCAGCGTGACGAACAGGCGGATGTCGGTTTCCGTCAGGCGCTCGCCGAACAGGAACGGGCCCTTGCCGGCGCACAGCCGGCCTTCCAGCGTCTCCAGCATGGAGAAGACATCCCAGAACGCCTCTTCGTAGGCGGCCTGCGTGGTGGCGAAGCCGGCGCGGTAGACGCCGTTGTTCAGCCGCGGATAAATGTCGTCGTTGAGGGCGTCGATTTCATCCAGCAGGTCGGCGGGCCGCAGGTCGAACTGGTTGCTGGCCAGATCGCCGAAGCCGCTGTTCAACATGCGCACGATATCGGCGGATTCGTTGTTGACGATGGTGCCGCGCACCTTGTCCCACAGCACCGGCACGGTGGCCCGTCCGGTGAAATGGGGGTCGGCGCGGGTGTAGATCTCGTGAATGTAGGTGGCGCCGTTCACGGCGTCGGGCGTGGCCCCCGGAGAGGTGCCGAAGCGCCATCCCTCGGCCGAAATGACCGGCTCGACCACCGAAAGCGAGATCGCCTCTTCCAGCCCCTTGAGCCGGCGGGCGATCAGCGCGCGCGAGGCCCACGGGCAGATCAGGGCCACATAGAGATGGTAGCGCCCCGCCGCGGCGCGGAAGCCGCCTTCGCCGGTCGGCCCCGGTGCGCCGTCGGGGGTGACCCAGTTGCGGAAACTGGAGACCTGCCGCACGAAGCCGCCCTTGCTGTCGGTGGCCTGCACGGGCTGCCAGTTGTCGGTCCATTTGCCGTCGACGAGCATGGGCGCTTTCCTTCCGCTGCTCCGGCCGCGCGCCCCGCCCGCTCAGGCCGGCGGGGTGCAGGCCGGCGGGGCTGCCGGTTCTTCAGCGGCAGCTTTGCCATTGCCCGTCGCGGTCTCAAAGTCCCGAAAACGGCAACACATTGTCGTGCAGCGCGCAGCCGCTCCGCGGTCAGGCGAGTTCGAAGCGGATCGGCTGGGCGCCATCCCACAGCGTCTTGCGGCCGAGCACGGCAACGTTCTCAAGATTGCTGGTGATGGTGATGAAGTGGTTGCCGGCGAGCTGGCCGACCTTGGAGGCGAAGTGCACGCCGCCGTAGGCCAGCAGAATCTCGGTTTCGCTGATGCCGCCGGGATAGAGAATGATCTGGCCCGGGGCCGGATAGCTGGTGTGGTTCTCGTAGCCGACGTCGAAATTCATGTCGCCGAGCGGAATCCACACACCCTCGCCGGACCAGCGCACATGCACGACCTTGCTCTCAAACGGCATGCGCTTCAGGAAGGCAGCGCAGGTGGCCGGCGCCAGCTCGGTCTCAAGCCGGGCATCGAACGTGAACGGGCCGGCGGTGATCTTCAGTTTCGTCATGTCAGCCTCTGGCTTGGCACGGCCGGCGATGCCGGCCCTTCTGCCCGTGTCATACGCGTTGCCGGCCCCGCCGTCATGGGGGCTTGTCAGCGGCAAACGCGCCCGTCCGCGGTCATTGGCGAAAAGACAATCACAGATTGTATTTTCGCCAATAAATACACTTTAAAGATGCTTAAATCGCCCCATACTCTTTCGGGTTGAACCGGGCCGGCGCGGGGGCGCACGGCCGGCAACCGAGGGAGGAAACGATGTCTGAAATCGGAAAACTGCCGCTGCACTATGCGTGGCTGGCGCGGGAGACGGGACCGAGGATGCTGCTTGAGGCGCTGAAGCTCTATGGCACCACGGAGAACACCGGAACCGGGAGTAACCCGGCGATCCTCGAGTGGGCCCGCGAGATCGGACAGGACGCCAATTATCAGGACGACGCGATTCCGTGGTGCGGCCTGTTCGTTGGCGTCGTGGTCCATCGCGCCGGCTGGCCGGTGGTGAACGAGCCTCTGTGGGCGCGCAACTGGGCCTGCTGGGGCAACCCGTCCGGCCGGCCGATGCTCGGCGACGTGCTGGTCTTCCGTCGCGGCCAGGGCGGCCATGTCGGCCTCTATGTGGGCGAGAACAAGGACAGCTATTTCGTGCTCGGCGGCAATCAGAACGATGCGGTGAATATCGTCACCAAGGAGAGGGAACTGCTGATTGCGGCGCGCCGGGCGCCCTGGCGCATCGGGCAGCCGTCCGGCGTGCGGGTCATCGTCATTCCCGAGGAAGGGGAACCGGTGGCCAGCGAGGAGTGATCGCAGGCGGGGGCCGCGCCGTCGCACGCCGGCGGCGCGGTTGCCCGGCTTGCGGGTAAACTTATTGGTCTGCGTGCAAATCTGAGCCGGCGAAATTCACGCCGCTGTTATATTCCCTCTCTACGAATCCCGCCGCAGTCGTGAATGACGATCTGACGCGGTGAAACACATGACCCCCTTCAAGACCAAGATAAGCCGGCGCAACTTCCTCGGTGCTTCGGCGGCTGCCGCTGTTGCAGCGCCGTTTGTGCTGCGCAACACCCGTGCGAATGCAAGCTCCGGCGAAGTCAACATCTTCGGCTGGGCGGGTTATGTCACGCCCGACATGCTGTCGGCCTTCGAGAAGGCGACCGGCATCCGCCCGAAGTTCACGCCCTATGGCACGAACGACGAGCTGCTGAACCAGATGCGCATCAACAACGGCGGCGGGTTCGACCTGATCTGGCCGACGGTTGACCGCGTGCCCAACTATGTCGAATTCGGTCTGGTGCAGCCGATCGACGAGGCGAAGGTGAAGTGGGACCGCGCCATCGCCTCGGCGGTGTCCGGTTCGGCCAGGATGGGCGGTGTCGTCAACGGCAAGCGCTATTTCGTGCCGCTCGACTGGGGCACCGAGGCGCTCTCCTTCGACAAGAAGCAGATGCCGCTGACCTATGGCAAGGCCTCCTACGGCGACCTGTGGCAGCCGGACATGACCGGCAAGGTCACGGTGCGCGCCCACTCGGCTCTCGTCGGCCTCGGCCTGTGGCTGGAAGCCGAGGGCAAGCTGCCGCATCCGATGCGCGACAGCTTCAAGAACGAAGACATCATGCGCGCCAACTATGATGTCATCATCAAGGAAGCGATCGCCCGGCGCGCCAACATCGTGCAGTTCTGGTCCAACGAGAACGAGGCGCAGGGCGCTTTCCGCGTCAACGGTGCGGTGATCGGGCAGACGTGGGATTCCACCGGCGCGGCTCTGGCCAAGGAAGGGCTGCCGATCGGCTTCATCGCGCCGCGCGAAGGCGCGCTGGCGTGGATGGAAGGGGCCGCGGTTCCCGCCGGCGCCGTCAACATCGAGCAGGCCTACGCCTTCCTCAACTGGATGCTGACGCCGGAGGCCGGTGCGCTCTACACCAACGCCACCTCGATCAACTCCACCGCCGTCGGCGCCGCCGATCTGCTGTCGCCCGCCGCCCGGGAGTTCTTCGCCGCCGCCTATCCGGGCGATGCGCTGCAGAAGCTGTGGTGGTGGCCGGTGCAGGAGACGTGGTTCGTCAACCGCCGCAACGAGTATCAGGACCGCTTCCTCGCCGCCTGAGCGGGGCCGGCAGCCCGCAGACCGGACACGGCGGCCCGGGGCCGCCGTGTCTTCTTTTTTATCAGTCGGAAGGCGAACCATGTCGCGTTCGGTCGGGCTTGAAAACATCACCATGCAGTTCGGCGACAGTGTCGCCGTGCGCGATGTGAACCTCGCCATCGGCTCCGGCGAGTTCTTTTCCATTCTCGGGCCGTCCGGCTGCGGCAAGACCACGCTGCTGCGCATGGTCGCCGGCTTTCTGGAACCGACCCGCGGGCGGGTGCTGATCGGCGGGCGCGACATGGCGGGCCTTGCGGCCGACCGCCGGCCCACCGCCATGATCTTCCAGTCGCTGGCGCTGTTTCCGCTGATGCCGGTGTGGGAGAACATCGCCTTCGGGCTGGAGGCCCGCGGGGTGCCGAAAGCCGAACGGCGCCGGCGGGCGGAGGAGCTGCTCGCCCTCATCGCCCTGTCGGGCTATGGCGACCGGCTGCCGGGCGCGCTTTCCGGCGGCCAGCGCCAGCGCGTCGCCATCGCCCGCGCCCTTGCGGTGGAGCCGCAGGTGCTGCTGCTCGACGAGCCGCTTTCGGCGCTCGATCTGAAATTGCGCCAGCATATGCGCGCCGAGCTGCGCGCGCTGCAGAAGCAGACCGGCGTGACCTTCATCTACATCACCCACGACCAGTCGGAGGCGCTTGCCATGTCCGACCGCGTGGCGGTGATGAAGGAGGGGCTGGTGGAGCAGGTCGGCACCCCGCGGGCGCTTTATGACGATCCGCACACCCACTTCGTTGCCCGCTTCGTGGGCGAGAACAATGCCATTCCCGGCCTCGTGGCGGCGGTCTGCGGCGACACCGTCGCCGTGGATACCAATGCCGGGCGCCTGACCGGGCGCGCGGGGGCGCGGCTGGCGGCCGGCCAGCCGGCCACGCTGTTCGTGCGGCCGGAAGGGCTGCGCGTGGCGGGCGACGGCGAGGCCGAAAACCGGCTTGATGCCATCGTGGAAGCCATCGACTTCGAAGGCGCGTTCGGCATGCTGCGTGCGCGGCGCGGCGATGGCGAGCGCCTGCTGGCCGCCATTCCCAACACCGGGCTGGGTCAGGCGCCGGCGGCCGGCGCGGTAGCCGGGTTCGGCTTTGCGGCGCGCGATGCGGTGGTGCTGGCCGATGGCTGATCTGCTGCGCCGCTTCGGGCCGGGCCTTTCGGCCGTGTTCATGGTGCTGGTGGCCGGGTGGCTGATCGGCATGGTGCTGGCGCCGAACCTGACCATGATCGACTTTTCGCTGCGGCCCAACCTGCCGCCGGCCGCCGCGGGCGGACCGGACGATCACTACGGCTTCGGCAATTTCCTGTTTTTCCTCAACGAGCCGATCCACCGGCAGATCTTTCTGAAGACGATCTGGGCGAGCGGGCTCGTCACCTTCGTGACGCTGGTGGTGTGTTATCCGCTGGCCTTCTGGCTGGCGCAGGCGGCGCGCGGCAACAGCGCGACCGCGGTGATGCTGATGCTCGTCATCCCGTTCTGGATCAACGAGGTGCTGCGCACGCTGGCGTGGTTCATCCTGTTTGCCTATCGCGGTCCGCTCAACGAGCTGCTGATGACCATCGGCCTCGTGGATGCGCCGGTGCGCTGGTTCGGCAACGGCACGGTCATTGCCGGTATGGTCTATGCCTACATCCTGTTCATGCTGTTTCCGATCTACAACGGCATCGAAAGTCTCGCGCGCGACCAGATCGATGCGGCGCGCGATCTCGGTGCCTCTGTGTGGCGCATCCACTGGCGGGTGGTGATCCCCCATGCCCGCGCGTCCATCGCCACCGGCTGCGTCTTCACCTTCATGCTGGCGGCGGGCAGCTATGTGGCGCCCGCGCTGCTGGCGGCGCCGGGCAGCCGCTGGTTCACCGAAATCATCTACAACTGGTTCTTCGAGGGCGGCGACTGGAACCGCGGCGCAGCTTATGCGCTGATCCTGCTGGTGCTGTGTCTGGTGGTGGTGTTCGCGGCGCTGAAGGCCTTCCGCGTCAGCCTTGCGGAGGTGACGAAATGAGCCGGGACCGCATCGCGAGCCTCATCCGCCAGACCCTGTTCGGGCTCTATTTCGCGGCTTTCTTTCTTTATCTGTTCGTGCCGCTCATCATCATGGGCACGGCGGCGTTCAATGCCAGCCGCTTTCCCACGATCTTTCCGTGGACCGGCACCACGCTGCAGTGGTTCGGGGCGCTGTTTCAGAGCCAGCCGATGTGGCAGGCGCTGGCGACCTCATTCATTGTGGCGGTGGGCGTCATCGTCATTTCGCTGCCGGTGGGCACGGCGGCGGCGCTCGTGCTCACCAGCCTCAATGCGCGGGCGCGCGGCGTGCTCTATGCGGTCATGGTCTCGCCGCTGCTCACCCCCGGGGTGGTCATCGGCATTTCCACGCTTCTGCTGTGGCGGCAGTTCGGCGTCGGCGGCGGGGTGTTCCTCATCGTTGTGGCGCAGTCGAGCTTCATCGCGGCTTATGTGATGCTGATCGTCTCCGCCCGCCTGCAGCGCTTCGACCGCACGCAGGAGGAAGCCGCGCTGGGGCTCGGCGCCTCGCGCGCGCTCATCATGCGCCGGGTGCTGCTGCCTTACCTGAAGCCGGCTCTTCTGGCGGGCGGGCTGCTGGCGTTTCTGCAGTCGTTCGAGAATTACAACACCACGCTGTTCGTGCGCGGGCTCGATACGCCGCTCACCGTTTATCTGGCCTCGCAGGTGCGCATCGGTCTGACGCCGGCCGTGAACGCACTGGGCCTGCTGCTGATTCTGGCCACGGTCATCGGCGCGCTGACCCACGAAATCGTGCGCCGCAGGCGGGCGTGAGGCGTCCGGGTTGCGCGATCGCGCGGCAGGTTCTGCGGGAAAGCGCATTGATCGCCGCGTGCGATGCGGCACCCTGCCGGCACAACAAGCCAAAGGCAGGAAACGGTCATGACGGCAGAGAGCTTCAGTGCGGAAATCGCGGCGCTGGCAGTGGACGACGGGGCGGCGCTCGCGGGCCGGGTGGAGCTGCCCGGCACAGGGCCGGCGGTGGTGCGGGTCGACGGCGACCGGCTGACCGACATCACGGCCACATGGCCGACCGTGCGCGACCTTCTGGAGGCGGCCGACCCTGCCGCGGCCCTGCGGGCGGCGACGGGCCGCGATCTCGGCCCGCTGGAGGCCATTGCCGCGGCCAGCCTGCCGGGCGCTGCCGGCACGGCGCCGCGCCTTCTCGCCCCCATCGACCTGCAGGCCGTCAAGGCCGCCGGCGTGACCTTCGTCGTTTCGATGATCGAGCGGGTGATCGAGGAACGCGCCCGCGGCGATGCCGATGCGGCGGAGGGCATCCGCAGCCACATCCGCACCCTCGTCGGCGACGATCTGAAGAAGCTGAAACCCGGTTCGCCCGAAGCGATGGCCCTGAAGCAGACGCTGATCGCAGCCGGGGCATGGAGCCAGTATCTGGAAGTCGGCATCGGCCCGGATGCGGAGATCTTCACCAAGGCGCAGCCGATGTCGGCCGTCGGTGCCTTTGCCGATATCGGCGTGCATCCGAAATCGACCTGGAACAACCCGGAACCGGAGGTGGTGCTTGCGGTTTCCTCCACCGGCGCCATCGTGGGCGCGACGCTTGGCAACGACGTCAACCTGCGCGATGTCGAAGGCCGCTCCGCCCTGCTGCTGGGCAAGGCGAAGGACAACAACGCCTCCGCCTCGGTCGGCCCGTTCGTCCGCCTGTTCGACGCCGGCTTCACGCTCGACGACGTGCGCTCGCTGGAGGTGACGGTAACCGTCGACGGGCCGGAGGGTTATCGCATGCAGGGCCGCTCGGCCATGGCCGAGATCAGTCGCGATCCCGCCGATCTGGTGTCGCAGGCCATTAACGCCCACCATGGCTATCCGGACGGTCTGGTGCTTTATCTCGGCACGCTGTTCGCCCCCATCGACGACCGCGACGAGCCGGGCCGCGGCTTTACCCACCGCACCGGCGATATCGTCACCATTGCCTCGCCGCGTCTCGGCCGCCTCGTCAACCGCGTGCAGCCGACCGATGCCATTGCGCCGTGGTCGTTCGCGGCGGGCGCGCTGATGCGCAATCTCGCCGCGCGCGGCCTGCTCGGCTGAGGATGGCCGGGCTGCGGGGGCGGAGGTTGAGACAACGCATTGTCCGCGCCCGCACCCGCGCCCACACTGTCCCCGGTGACGATCAGAGGGGGCGCGAGCCATGCGGATCTGCGTGCTGGGGGCCGGGGTGGTGGGCACCACGACGGCCTATTATCTTGCCCGCGCCGGCCATGACGTGGTTCTGGTCGATCGCAACGGTGCGCCGGGGCAGGAGACGAGTTTCGCCAACGGCGGCCAGCTCAGCTATTCCTATGTTGCGCCGCTCGCGGCGCCGGGCATCGGCAGCCACATTCTGGACTGGATTTTCGGCCGCGATTCCGCGCTGAAGCTGACACTCCGGCCGGACCCGTGGCAGTGGCGCTGGCTGGCAAACTTTATGCTGGCCTCGCGCTCGCCGGTCTATGAGCGCTCCATCGTGGAACTCAGCGCGCTGGCCTATCTGAGCCGCTCGCTGGTGCATGATCTGGTGGCGCGCGAGGGGCTGGATTTCGCCTTTGCGCGCTCGGGCAAGCTGGTGGTGCATCGCGACGCTGCCGCCCTTGAAAGCGCCGGCCGGCTGGTGGAAATGCAGGCCCGGCTCGGCGCCGAACAACGGGTGCTGGACCGCGATGCCTGCGTGGCGCTCGAACCGTCGCTGGCCCATATCGCGCCGCAGCTGGCGGGCGGTGTCTATACGCCGTCGGAAGAGGCCGGCGACTGCGCCCGCTTCTGCGCGGAACTCGACCGCGTGCTGGCGGGGATGACGGCGGTGGAGCGGCTTTATCATCACCGCACCGGCTCGTTCGCCATGGAAGGCGGGCGGGTGAAAGCCATCGTGACCAACCGTGGCCCGGTGGAGGCCGAACTGTTCGTCGTGGCCGCCGGGCTGGAGAGCCGGGCGCTGCTGAAGCCGCTCGGCGTTCATCTGCCGCTCTATCCGCTGAAGGGCTACAGCCTGACGGTGCCGGTTGCCGCCGACGACGCCGCGCCGCGGGTGAGCGTGACGGATGCGCGGCGCAAGATCGTCTATGCCCGCCTTGGCGCCTTCGAGCGCATTGCGGCGATGGTCGATCTCGGCGCGCGCGATGCCACCGTGGTGCCGGCGCGGCTCGCCGATCTGAAGGACAAGGTGCGGCAGAGCTTCCCCCGGCTCGGCACGCTGGACGATGCGGCGGTGTGGTCCGGCCTGCGGCCGGCGACCGCGCAGGGCAAGCCGGTAATCGGGCCGACGCCGGTTGCCAATCTGTTCGTCAATGTCGGGCACGGGGCGCTCGGCTTCACCCTGTCGTGCGGCAGCGCGCGGCTCGTGACCGACCTGATCGGCGGGCGCGAACCGGCAATTTCCGCCGCTCCGTTCGCTCTTGGCACGGTGTACTGAAGCGCGCTGCCCGGAGGCCGGATTTCGGACGGTGTTTGCAAAACGGCCGGCGGCAGCCGGAGGCTGCTCTGTAACGAATTGAGAGAAAAGGCATTTTCAGGCCTCTGCACTGGCACGGGCGCTGCAGTTCCGCTGGCACTCGCAACCAACCGGAACCGGTGTTGACCATGACGCAGCGTAATGTGGGTGTTTCGATCGTCGGCTGGGCGCATTCGCCCTTCGGGCGGCTCGGCGAGGCCGATCTGGAAAGCCTGATCACCGATGTTTCCCGCGAGGCCATCGCCCACGCGGGCATGCCGGCGGCCGATATCGACTCCATCTGGCTCGGTAACCTCAACGGGGGCTTTTCGCCGGAGATCTTCTGCTCCTCTCTGGTGCTGCAGGCCGACGACGACCTGCGCTTCCGCCCGGCGACGCGGGTGGAAAACGCCTGCGCCTCCGGCGCTGCCGCGCTTTATGCCGCGGCCGATGCCATCGAGGCCGGGCGCGCGAAGATCGCCCTCGTGGTCGGCGCGGAAAAGATGACGGCCGTCAGCGGCGACGAGGTGACCCGCATTCTGGGTTCGGCATCCTATGTGAAGGAAGAGGCCAGCCGGGGCATGAGTTTCCCCGCGATTTTCGGCACGGTGGCCAGCGGCTATTTCGAGCGCTATGGCGACCAGTCGGAAACGCTGGCCCGCATTGCGGTGAAGAACCACGCCAACGGCGTCGCCAATCCTTATGCCCAGATGCGCAAGGCGCTGGATTTCGCGTTCTGCAACACGGTGTCGGAAAAGAACCCGATCATCGCCGGCCCGCTGCGCAAGACCGACTGTTCGCTGGTGTCGGACGGCGCCGCCGCCGTGGTGCTGGCAGCCGATGACGTGGCCGCCGGCCTGTCGCGCGCGGTGCGGCTTCGGGCGCGGGCGCAGGTGAACGACTTCCTGCCGATGTCGCGCCGCGACACGGTGGCGTTCGAGGGGCCGCGCCGGGCCTGGCAGCAGGCGCTGTCGCAGGCCGGCTGCGGCATCTGGGACCTGTCCTTTGCCGAGGTGCACGACTGCTTCACCATCGCCGAACTGCTGAGCTATGAGGCGATGGGCCTGACGAAGCCGGGCGAGGGCGCGCGGGCGCTGGAAGACGGCACGGTTTTCCGCGGCGGGCGGCTGCCGGTCAACCTCTCCGGCGGCCTCAAGGCCAAGGGGCACCCCATCGGCGCCACCGGCGTTTCCATGCACGTCATTTCCGCGATGCAGCTGACGGGCACCGCCGGCGACATGCAGGTGCCGGATGCCAGCCTTGCCGGCATCTTCAACATGGGCGGCTCGGCCGTTGCAAACTATGTCAGCATCCTCGAACCGGTGAAATAAACGGCCGGGATGCAGACGGGGCGGGCACCGGGGTGAGGCGCCGGTGCCCGCCCGCGCTTTTGTTTCAGGCCCGTGTTTCAGGCCCGCCCCGTGCGGGCGGTGCGGCCGGCCGTACCGGCAAAGGCGTGGGGCTGCACGCGGAAGGCCTCCGTCTCGAAGCGCCGCGCATCGGTCGCCGGCACGGGGGCGGAAAGCCAGCAGCGGGTTGCCAGCAGCGGCCGCCGGGCGGCGATGCGCCGGGCGGCGATATCGTCGGGCAGGTCGCTGAGCCGGGCGCGGATATCGGCTTCCGCGGCCGCATCCAGCCCCTCGCCGATGAACACCAGACGGCCCGTTTCCGTCGTGCCGGCCGGCCAGCGCTTCAGCATCGTCACCGGGCAGGCGACATCCTCCACGCACTGGATCACGGCGGGTGCCATCGCGCCGCAGAGCGCGATCAGCCCTTTGATGCGCAGGAGCCGCGGGCCGTAATCCGCCAGAATGCCGCCCATGACCACCGCAAAGCCGCGCCAGCGCGCCAGCGGCGGCAGAGTGAGGCTGAAGGAGGTGGCGCGGCTGTCGCGATGGGGGTCGTCGCCGGCCTCCGCCTCGCCCAGCCAGCCGAGCACCCGCGCCTCGCCGCAGGGCGCGTGAACGCCGGCGGCGAACAGCGCCGCCGGTGCCACCGCGCCATGCCGGGCCACGATGCGGTCCGCCGCGGGATTGAGCGCGGCGAGGCGGGCCGACAGCGCCGCGAAGGTGGCGGCATCGGCAAGGTCGGTCTTGGTCAGGATCAGCCGGTCGGCCATCGCCACCTGACGCACGGCCTCGCGCTGGCGGCCGAGCTGGCCGAGGCCGAGGCTGGCGTCCACCACAGTGATCACGCCATCGCAGACGAAGCGGGCGGCGAGGAAGCGATCCTCCGCCAGCGTCGCCACCACCGGCAGCGGATCGGCAAGGCCGGTGGTCTCGATCACGATCCGGTCGAGGCGGGCAAGCTCGCGGCGCGAAAGGCGCGCGTGCAGGCGCTTCAGCGCATCCGCGAGATCGCCGCGCACCGAGCAGCACAGGCAGCCGGAGGCCAGCAGCACGGTCGCCTCGTCGAGACTTTCCACCAGATGATGGTCGATGCCGATGGCGCCGAACTCGTTGATGAGCACCGCGGTGCCGGCCATTTCCGGCTGCGCGATCAGGCGGCTCAGCAGCGTCGTCTTTCCGGCACCGAGGAAGCCGGTGAGGATGGTGACAGGAATGCGCCCGTCGGCGGCCGGCACGGCTGCGCCGGGCGGCGGGGCGGCAGCGGAAAACAGCATCGGAATTTCCTCCTTGTCCGACCCGGCTCCTTTGGCGGCCGGTTGGGGGCGGGCACAGGGCAGCAAGCCACGTGCCACGCAAACCGCTCGCTGCCGGCCGCGAACGGCCTGATGCGGCGGGCAAAATGGCCGGAGCGGGCCTGCCGGCCGACGCAAAATCGGACGCCGGTGCGCCGGAGGCGGCCAGTTTTCGGACGTGATTGGCGCCCCTCAAAAGCGCTAGGGCCATGGCACGGGCGTTGCTACACTGAGACCCGTGCAGGACGGGTGTGCCGCCGGCCGGCGAGGGCCGGGGCGCAACCGCCGCCGGGGGCAATGGCCCCGGCGAAAAAGGCCGTGCAGCGCCTTCTTTCCGTACCAGACCAGCCAGAACGGCGGAGGAAACGTGTCCACTCGCAAGCTTTACACATCGGCAGAGGCCGCCCTCGACGGCCTGCTGCACGATGACATGTCGATCATGGCCGGCGGCTTCGGGCTGTGCGGCATTCCCGCGACGCTGATCGACGTCGTGCTCGCTTCCGGCGTCCGGGGGCTGACGATCATTTCCAACAATCCCGGCACCGATACCCACGGCCTCGGCAAGCTGTTCCGCACCCGGCAGGTGCGCCGTCTGATCTGCTCCTATGCCGGCGAAAATGCCGAGTTCGCGCGCCAGTACATGGCGGGGGAAGTGGAGGTGGAGTTCAACCCGCAGGGCACGCTGGCCGAGCGCATCCGCGCCGGCGGAGCGGGCATTCCGGCCTTCTTCACCCGCACCAGCGTCGGCACCAGCATTGCCGAGGGCAAGCCGACGGCCGAGTTCGACGGTGTCACCTATGTGCAGGAACGCGGCCTCAAGGCCGATCTGGCGCTGATCCACGCCTTCCGCGCCGATACCGAGGGCAACCTCGTCTACCGGATGACGGCCCGCAACTTCAACCCGATGATGGCCACCGCCGCCGCTGCGACCGTGGTGGAGACCGAGCACCTCGGCCCGCCCGGCACCATCGACCCGGACCACATCGTCACGCCCGGCATTTTCGTCGACCGCATCGTGCATGTGGAAGGGGCGGAAAAGGCCATCGAGCAGCGCACCGTCCGGCCGCGGCCGGCCACCACCGGGGAGTGAACCGCCATGGCCTGGACCCGTGACCAGATGGCCGCCCGCGCCGCAAAAGAACTGCGCGACGGCTATTATGTGAACCTCGGCATCGGCATTCCGACGCTGGTTGCCAACTATGTGCCGGACGGCATGTCCATCCAGCTCCAGAGCGAGAACGGCATGCTGGGCATGGGGCCGTTCCCCTATGAGGGCGAGGAGGACCCCGACCTCATCAATGCCGGCAAGCAGACCATCACCACCCTGCCCACCACCTCGTTCTTCGACAGCGCCGCCTCGTTTGCCATGATCCGCGGCGGCCACATCGACCTGTCGATGCTGGGGGCGCTGCAGGTGTCCGAAAAGGGCGATCTCGCCAACTGGGCTGTGCCCGGCAAGATGATCAAGGGCATCGGCGGGGCGATGGATCTGGTGGCCGGCGTGCGCCGCGTGGTGGTCATCATGGAACACACCGCCGGCGGCGAGGCGAAGATCGTGCCCGAATGCACCCTGCCGCTGACCGGTGTGGGCGTGGTGGATATGATCATCACCAATCTCGCCGTGTTCGAGGTCACAGCCGGCGGTCTGGTGCTGACCGACCTTGCCCCGGATGTGACGGTGGATGAGGTGCGGGCGAAGACGGCAGCGGCCTTCACCGTCGCCCTTGCCTGACGGAACGGCAGAAGCCGGAGCCGGCCTGTGCGCCCGCCGGACCGCCGGCGGGCGCTGCCATTTCTGAGAACCCGTCGCATAAAGCGTTCGGATTTCGGACGCCGGTGACCTTTCTGCTGCCGCTGCGACTCAAGGCGGAATGGCCAAGTACTTTTACGGCTTGCAGATTCCGCAGACCTCGCATCCCGCCGCCAGCGTGATAAGGTGTGTCTTGCAGATAAAAGACGGCTGGTCTGCGGAAGGCACCGGTTCTGGCCGGCGCAGGCGGAACCGGTCGCTATCCGCGGGGGAAATGCCGGTGCCGGACCGGGGCGGGACAGCCGCCGGGCGGCACCCAAGCAGCGGGTCGGAGGCGCCGTCGGGCGCAGGGCCGGCACCGTTGCCGAAGGGAGGTCAGCCGATATGCCGTTCAGTGCGCCCGGACAGCGCTTTTCCAATCCGGCCAACGATCCGCATGTGATGACATCGTGGGAGCGCTTTCTCACCGGCGGCGAGGTGGGGGCGAACGCGCTGCGCCGGCTGGTGGACGATTCCTGGCGGCGATGTCTGGGCGGCAGCGTCGATCCGCGGCGCGATCAGGCGCCGCCGCCGATGCGCGAGGATTCGCTGCTGAGCCTGCGCGACGACAGCCACGAGCTGCTGCTGGCCAGCCAGCCGGTGATGGCCTCGGCCCGCGACGTGCTGTCGGAAACCGGCACGGTGATGGTGCTGACCAACGACAGCGGCGTCATCCTCAACCTGGAGGGCGATGCCAGCCTGCGCGGCGCGGCGGAAAACGTGCACCTGCTCAGCGGCGCCACCTGGAGCGAGATGACCTGCGGCACCAATGCCATCGGCACCGCGCTGGTGGTGGGGCAGCCGGTGCAGATCCATTCCGCGGAACACTATTGTTCCGGCATCAAGCGCTGGTCGTGCTCGGCCAACGTCATCCGCGATCCGTGCGACGGGCGCATTCTGGGCGTGGTCGATGTGTCGGGCCTGACCGACACCTTCAACCGCCATTCGCTGGCGCTGGTGGTGGCGACCGCCGGGCGCATCGAAAACCGGCTGGCGGAACTGGAGATGGAGGCGCGCTTCCAGCTCATCGACCACTGCATGGAGACCCTGTCGGCCAGTCAGGACGGCATCGTGGTGTTCGACCGGCGCGGCCGGCCCATCAAGGCCAACGGGGCCGGGACGACGGCACTCAGCGCGCTGGGCGCGCTGCGCGGCGGCGGCGGAACGGGCGAGGATGCCTTCGCCGGCCTGCGGCTGGACTGGCGGCGCGGACGCGAGCTGCCCGACCGCCTGCCGGACTGGCTGGAGCGCGACTGGCTGCAGCCGGTGGTGGCCGATGGCGAGCGGCTGGGGCTGGTGCTGACGCTGCCCGCGCGCCGCGGCGCCCACGGCATGCCGGCGGCGCGGGCCGCGGCAGCCGCGGGCCGGCCGGCCGCCACGGAAGACCGCGGCGCCTTCGCCCGCCTCGTCGGGGCCTCTCCAGCGCTGGGCGATGCGGTGACAAAGGCCCGCCAGCTTGCCCGCAGCCGGGCGCCGGTGCTGCTTCTGGGCGAGACGGGCGTTGGCAAGGATGTGTTTGCCGAAGCGCTGCACAAGGGCGGCCCGGCGCCGGACGGGCCGTTCGTGGCGCTGAACTGCGGCGGCTTCTCGCGCGAACTGCTTTCCAGCGAACTGTTCGGCTATGCCGAGGGCGCCTTCACCGGCGCGCGGCGCGGCGGTATGACCGGCAAGATCGAGGCTGCCGACGGCGGCACACTGTTCCTCGACGAAATCGGGGAAATGCCGATCGATCTGCAGCCGCATTTCCTGCGTGTGCTGGAATCCGGCGAGGTCTATCGCATCGGCGAGACACGGCCGCGCAAGGTCAATTTTCGCCTCGTGGCGGCCACCAACCGCGATCTGCGCGCAGAGATCGAGGCCGGGCGGTTCCGCATGGATTTGTTCTACCGGGTCGCGGTCACCTCGATCCGGGTGCCGCCGCTGCGCGAGCGCGCCGGCGATGTGGCGCTGATCGCCGCTCACTTCCTGCGCGATCTGGCAGCCCGTCTCGGCCAGCCGGAACGGCGGCTTTCGCCGGGGCTGGCGGCGCGTCTGGAGGCCTGCCACTGGCCGGGCAACGTGCGCGAACTGCGCAATGTGCTGGAGAGCATGGTGCTGATGTCGTCGCAGGCCGTGCTGACGGAGGCCGACCTGCCGTCCGACCTGATGATGGCTGCCCCCGCCTTCTCCTTCGCCCCGGCGACGGCCGGCGGGCCGGCGGCCCCCGCCGAGGTGGCCGGTCTGACGCGCATGGAGGTGGCGGAGCGCGATGCGCTGCTGAAGGCCATGCGCGACTGCCGTGGCAACATGACCGCCGTGACCCGCAGCCTCGGCATTGCCAAGAGCACGGTCTACGCCAAGCTGAAGCGCTTCGGCCTTGAGGCGGTGATGGACGGGCTGCGCCGCGAGAACGTCTGAATAATCCCATTAAATAGCATTATTCCATGGCCGCCGGTCCGTTCCGGCGGCCTTTTTTGTTGCGCCCGTGCTGCGCCTGTTGCGTTGCAACATGACGGGCCGGAAATCGAACGGGTAGCCGCAAAGAAGACGTTTGCAGACGGCCGCCGCCGGCGGGTCGGAGCGAAGATTATCGTTTTTAAACAGTGAGATAAGGCGATGCCATACGGGTTTTCGGTGCTGGCACGGCGGTTGCGATCCTTCCGGCACGGCCCGGACAGGGCGGACGGCAGGCCGGACGCCCCTGACAACAACACCGAAACCCGGGGCCTGAGAGATGGGAGGAGCCAGACCACATGGCTTTACAGATCAACATCGACAATGGCGGCACGCTCACCGACATCTGCATCATGGCCGATGACGGCGTGAAGAAGACCAAGGTGCTGACCACGCCCTATGACCTGTCGAAGTGCTTCTTCGAGGGTCTGCAGAAGGCCTCCGGCGTGCTCTATGGCGAGCCGGATGTGAAGCGGCTGCTGGAAGAGGTGGACCTCATCCGCTATTCCACCACTCAGGGCACCAACGCCATCTGCGAGCGCAAGGGGCCGCGGCTGGGGCTGATCCTCGATGCCGGCGCCAGCGATCTGCCCGCCCGCCTTGCCGCCCACGATGCGGAGGTGTTCTCGGCGCTGATCGGCGACCGGGTGGTGTTTCTGGAACCCGCCGCAGTGCACGGTCCGGATGCCGACGTGGATGTCGTGCGCGCCATCAACGCCCTCACGGCGGCCGGCGCCAACCGTCTGGTGGTGAGCTTCACGGGCCCGGATTTCGAGGCACTGGAAGAGACCTTCCGCAAGATCGCGCTGCGCAAATATCCCCGCCACCTGCTGGGCGCCGTGCCGATCCTCTATGGCAGCGATCTGGCGAGTGACGGCAATGACGAGCGGCGCACCTGGACGGCGCTGATCAACTCGTTCCTGCATCCCTCCATGGAGGCGTTTCTCTACAACGCCGAGAACCGCCTGCGCGCCTACCGCACGCGCAATCCGCTGCTGATCTTCCGCAACGACGGCGATGCCTCGCGCGTGGCCAAGA
>NZ_DAISHT010000051.1:0-20126 GCF_036822375.1 Pseudoxanthobacter sp.
CATCTACGTCCGGTCGCTGCTGACGGTTCTGCGCGAGGGGCTTCCCGTCAAGGCTCTCGCCCATATCACCGGCGGCGGCCTGACGGAGAACCTGCCGCGCGTGCTGCCGAAAACGGTAGCCGGCCGCATCGATCTTTCCGCCATCGCCGTGCCGCCGGTGTTCTCGTGGCTGGCAAAGGGCGGGCGCATCGAAGAGGCGGAGCTGCTGCGCACCTTCAACTGCGGCGTGGGCATGGTCGTCGTGGTGCCGGCCGGCGCGGCCGAGACCGCGGTGCAGCGCCTGCGCCAGCTTGGTGAGGCGGCAGCCATCATCGGCACCATCGTGCCGCGCACGGGCGAGGCGGTCGTCTATGACGGCGCCCTGCCGCTCGAAGGCTGAGGCCGGCCGATCGTGACCCCCGTTCGCACCGCCATCCTCGTTTCCGGCCGCGGCAGCAACATGGTGTCGCTGCTGGAGGCGGCCCGCGACGACAGCGCCTTTCCGGCGGCCTTCTCGCTGGTGGTCTCCAACCGTCCGGGCGTGCTGGCGCTGGAGCGCGCGGCCGCCTTCGGCGTGCCGACCGACGTGATCGACCACAAGGCCTTTGCCGACCGCGAGAGCTTCGACCGGGCACTGTCCGCCCGGCTGGAGGCCGCCGGCATCGAACTGATCTGCCTGGCCGGCTTCATGCGCCTGCTCACGCCCTGGCTGGTGGAGCACTGGCGCGACCGCATGCTCAACATCCACCCCGCCATTCTGCCCGCGTTCAAGGGCCTGCACACCCACGAGCGGGCCCTTGAGGCGGGTGTGAAGCTGCACGGCTGCACGGTTCATCTGGTGCGCAGCGAAATGGATGCCGGCCCGATCATCGCGCAGGCCGCCGTGCCGGTGCTGAGCGGCGATACGCCGGACAGCCTCGGCGCCCGCGTGCTGGGTGCCGAACACCGGCTTTATCCCCATGCCCTGCGGCTGTGGGCCTCCGGCCGCGCGACGCTTGAGGGCGAGCGCGTGTTCGTCGACGGCGAGGCCGGCGCCGCCGCGGCGCTGATCGCCCCCGGCCTCTGAGGCCGCTGCGAACCGGCCCTGCGCAACAGGCGGGGCTGGCCGCCGGCTGCGGCATGGCATGTGGCGCAGGTCTTGCCGCATGCCGGCCTGCTGCCCCGCCCGGCTGCCGGTCGCGGGGCGCGCTGTCGCTTCTTCGTGCCGGCCGCCTGCAGGGCCGCCGGCGCTGCCCGCAGGATGATCCGCCCATGCCCGCCGCCCCGATGCGCAATCTCTATCTCCGGACCGCCCGGCCGCCGTTCGCCGCGCCGCCCCTGCAGGGTGCGGTGACGGCCGATGTCGCCATCGTCGGCGGCGGCTACACCGGCCTGTCGACGGCTCTGCATCTGGCGGAGATGGGGCTGAAGCCCGTGGTGGTGGAGGCCGGCGAAATCGGTCACGGCTGCTCCGGCCGCAACGGCGGACAGGTCAACCCGGGCCTGAAGCTGCTGCCCGACGAGGTGGAGGCCCACTGGGGCGCCGATCTCGGCCGCCGCATGCTGGCGCTTTCCTATGGCGCGCCGGACGTGGTGTTCGGCCTCATCGAGAAGCACGGCATCGACTGCGCGCCTGCGCGCACCGGCACCATCCGCGCGGCGATCGATGCCACCGGCATCGCCGGTGTGCGGGCGCTGGTGGAACAGTGCGCGGCCCGCGGCGGCCCGGTGCGCTTTCTGGATGCCGCCGAAATGAAGGCGGCAACCGGAACCGGGCTCTATCTCGCCGGTGCGCTCGATGCGCGCGGCGGCCACCTCAATCCGCTGGGTTATGCCCGCGGCCTTGCCCTTGCCGCGCAGCGGGCCGGCGCCGTGCTGTATGCCAACAGCCGCGCCACATCCGTGCAGCGCGACGGCAGCGGCTGGCAGGTCACGACCGCAGGCGGCCGCGTGACGGCGCCGGAACTGGTGATCGGCACCAACGGCTACACCGGCGACCTGTGGCCCGGCCTGAAGCGCACGATTGCGCCGGTGTGGACCAACATCGCCGCCACCGATCCGCTGCCGGAGGCCGTTCGCCGCACCATCATGCCTTCGGGCGCGGCGCTCTACGAGGCGGCGTGGGACGTGGTCTATTACCGCCTCGACGACGAAGGACGCTTGCTGATGGGCGGTCGCGGCCCGCAGCGCGATGCCCGCGGCCCGCAGGACTATCGCCACCTCGTCGCCTATGCCGAAAAGCTGTGGCCGCAGCTGCGCGGCGTGGCGTGGCCCTGGCAGTGGCACGGGCAGGTGGCCGTCACGCAGGACCATTTCCCTCACCTGACGGCGCCGGAGAAGGGCGTTCACCTGATGCTCGGCTATAACGGCCGCGGTGTCGCCATGGCCACCGTTTCCGGCCGCATCGTTGCCGCGCGCATCGCCTCCGGCGGCACGGCCGTGGTCGATCTGCCGGTGCGCAACCGGCTGGAGCCGATGCCGTTTCAGCGCTTCTGGCGCATCGGCGCCGAAGCCAGCATGAGCTGGCACCTGCTGCTCGACCGCCTGCGCGGCCGCTGAGCGCGCGCCTTCAGTCGCCGGCCGGCGCGCCCGCGGCCGGCCAGAGCGAGGGCGCGCAGCCGGTGACGCGCTGAAACTCGCGGTTGAAATTGGAGCGGGTGTTGAAACCGCTGTCCAGCATCGCCGCCGTCACGCTCTCGCCCGCGGCGAGGCAGGCGCAGGCATGGCGCACGCGGTGGCCGTTGACGAAGCGCGAGACGTTTTCGCCGGTGATGCGGTTGATCGCTCCCGACAGGGCCTTGGCCGGAACCCGCAGGCGACGGGCAAGGCGGGCGAGCGTCAGCGCCGGATCGAGATAGAGCCGCTCGGTTTCCATCAGGTCGGCGAGACGCGCCACCAGAGCCCGGTCGGCGGCCTCGTCTGCCGCCGCGCCCTCCGCCGGTGCGGCCGCCGCCGGCCCGGCATCGGGCTCCGCATCGCCCACGAGGCTGCGGGACAGCACCAGCACCCCGATGCACAGCAGCGACAGCGTGGAAAACAGGCCGAAGATCCACCCCTTGAGCCACAGCGCCCCGGCGGCGGCCGCAACGGCAATGAGGCCGTCGCTGATGCCGGACAGGATCAGAGCCGCGGCGATCGCCCGCCAGACGAAATCCGGCCGTTCGCCGTTCTCCAGCCGCATCAGCGGCAGCGCATCGGCGCCGCCGCGCACCAACAGCGCCAGAATGGCGCCGCCATAGGCCAGGAAGGCGCCGGAAACCGCGGCATCGAGCGCGACCGGGGCGAAGACCGCGCAGAACGCCGTGAAGCCCGGCACCGCAAGGTGCACCGCGCCAAGCCGCCACGGCAGCGGGCCGATGGCCGTGACGCGGAAGGTGACCCACGCCAGCACCGGCACCGCGGTGGCGGTGACCGGCTGCACGCGCGCAAAGCCCGGCACCAGATAGTACTGCCCGAGCGACACCACCACGCCCTGAAACGCGCACACCGCCAGCAGCGCCGAAAACAGCGGCGGCCGGCGCCGCAGGCGCGCTTCCACCGCCAGCAAGCCCAGAATCAGCGCCGTCACCATGGGCATCGGCAGCGTCAGCATGAAAAGCCTCCAACCGCGCAGGGAACCGGCACAGGCGACCTGTGCCCGGATGTCCCGACGCCCACCGTGATGGCCGAAAACCGCATCCCGGGCGACCTGAAACCGGATTGAGGACGCAGAAACCGGCCGGATGGCGCCTTCTGGCCGCATCCCGTTCACGAACAGCCGGAGCCGGTGAACCGCCATGATGCCTCCCCCCGCCACGCCCCTGCCGCGCACCGCCGTGCCGGCTGCCATCCGCAGCCGCCTCGCCCGTCCGCTCCGCCGCCTCGCCGCCCTGCTGCTCCTCGCCGGCCTGGCCGCCGGGACCGCCCATGCGCAGGAGAGCGCCGGCAGCGCCGTGCCCGGCTACGACCGCCTCACCGTGCAGGCCGCGCACCGGCCGGCGCCGCTGGCGGCCTCCGTCTGGTATCCCGCCGGCACGCGCACCTATCGCGGGCTCATCGGCGACAACGCGGTGTTTACCGGCACGCCGGCTCTGGTCGGCGCCGGGGTGGCGGCCGGGCGCTTTCCGCTGGTGATCGTCTCCCACGGCTCCGGCGGCAACATGGATGGCCTCGGCTGGCTTGCCGCCGGCCTCGTGCAGAACGGCTTCATGGTTCTGGCCGTCAACCATCCCGGCAGCACATCGGGGGATTCCTCGCCCCGCCGCTCGCTGCTGCTCGGCGCGCGCGCGGCCGATCTGAAAGCCGCGCTCGATGCGCTGCTGGCCGATCCCGCCTTTGCCCCCCATGTCGAAACCCGCACCGTCGCCGCGCTTGGCTTCTCGCTCGGCGGCTCCACGGTGCTCAATCTCGCCGGCGTGGGCATTTCGGCCGAACGTTACCGCGCCTATTGCGCCGGGCCCGGGCGGGAGGCCGGCGACTGCACGTTCTTTGCCCGCGGCGGCGTCGATTTCGCCGCCCTGCCGGCGGGCTTCACCGCACCCGGCACGGCGGATGCCCGCATTGCGCGCTTCGTGGCGGTGGAGCCGGGCTTCTCCCGCGCCATGACCGATGAGACGCTGACCCGGGTGACCAAGCCGGTGCTGCTGATGAACCTCGGCGGAGCGGAACGGTGGCAGGCGACCGACCTGTCGCCCGCCGGCAGCAACCTGCCGGCCCGGCTGCCGCAGGCAAGCTATGCCGTGGTGGCACCGGGCCACCACTTCACCTTTCTGGCGGTCTGCAAGCCGGAGGGGGCCGCGGTGCTGGCGCAGGAACAGGACGACCCGGTCTGCACCGACCCGCCCGGCACCGACCGCGCGAAGGCGCACGCCGCCATTCTGGCGGCGATCGTCGCTTTCCTGAAGCAGGGCTGACGCAGAAAAGGCCGGGCACCGCAGCGGCGGCCCGGCCTTTTGATCATCTCCGCTCCTGCCGCCGCCCTTCCGGGGCGCCACAGATCAGCGCTTGTGCCGTCTCAGTTCTTCTTGCCGTCCTTATCGGCAAACGGATTATCGCCCTTGCGCAGGCTGAGGCGCACCGGGCAGCCGCGCAGCTCGAACGTCTCGCGGATGCCGTTGACCAGATAGCGGGTATAGGAATCCGGCAGGGCTTCCGGGCGCGAGCAGAACACCACGAAATGCGGCGGGCGCGACTTGGCCTGCGTCATGTAGCGCATCTTGATGCGGCGGCCGGACACGGCTGGCGGCGGATGATGCTCCAGCACGGTCGCAAGCCAGCGGTTGAGACGGCCGGTGGAAATGCGCTCGCTCCACACCTCGCGCGCCTTGAAGGCTGCGCCCATCAGCCGGTCCAGCCCCTCGCCGGTAAAGCCGGAGACCGGCACCAGATCGACGCCGCGGATCTGCGGCAGCAGGCGGTCCACCTGCTCGCGTGCCGCCTTCAGCGCCGCATTGCGGTCTTCCACCAGATCCCACTTGTTGAGCGCAATCACGATGGCCCGGCCCTCGCGCACCACGAGGTCGGCAATCTGCAGATCCTGCTTCTCGAAGGGAATGGTGGCATCGAGCGTCAGCAGCACCACCTCGGCGAAGCGGATGGACCGCAGCGTTTCGCCCACCGAAAGGCGTTCCAGCTTGCCTTCCACGCGCGCCTTGCGGCGCAGGCCGGCGGTGTCGACGAAATCGACCTGACGGCCCTTCCACTCCCACGGCACGGTGATGGAATCGCGCGTGATGCCGGCTTCCGGCCCGGTCAGCAGCCGTTCCTCGCCAAGATAGCGGTTGATGAGGGTCGACTTGCCGGCATTCGGCCGGCCGACCACGGCAAGCTTCAGCGGCCGCGACAGCAGGCCCTCTTCCTCGCCTTCCTCGGTGTCGGTGGCCACCGCCTCCACCTCTTCCACCGCCAGCGTGGGATCGGGGAAATGATCGACGATGGCGGCATAGAGGTCGGCGAAGCCCTCGCCGTGCTCGGCCGAAATCGCCACCGGCTCGCCCAGCCCCATGCCATAGGCTTCCATCAGGCCGTCGAAACCGGCCTTTCCCTCGGCCTTGTTGACCACCAGCACGACCGGCCGGTTGGTGCGGCGCAGCAGGGCGCCGAAATGCTCGTCGATGGGCGTCATGCCGACGCGGCCGTCGATGACGAACAGCACGATGTCGGCCTGCCCGATGGCGGCCTCGGTCTGGGCGCGCATGCGGCCTTCGAGGCTTTCCTCGCCGGCCTCTTCAAGGCCGGCGGTATCGACGATGGTGAAGGTCAGATCGCCCAGATGGCCGGTGCCCTCGCGCCGGTCGCGCGTCACCCCCGGCGTGTCGTCCACCAGCGCCACCTTGCGGCCGACGAGGCGGTTGAACAGGGTCGATTTGCCGACGTTCGGCCGTCCGACGATGGCAACGACGAGGTCCATGGGGGTTCTTTTCCGCGGTTCTGTGTCTGAAAGGTAATCCGTCTTCACCGGGCATCGCAGCGATGCCCTTCCGAAGACGCATCCGGGCCTTTTCCCGTCCGAACGGAAAAAGGCCCCGGAAATCGGGCCGGCAGCCGCCGGGCGGCCGCCGGTTGTTGTCAGCGATAGGCGGTGATGGTGCCGACGCCGCTGACCACGATCATCGTGCCGTTGGCCAGAATCGGGCCCATGAACGCCGGATCGCCGATCTTGCGCACCGGGCCGAGCTTGCCGCCGGCCGGATCGACCGTCATCATCTCGCCCGCCGACGAGACGAACCACAGCTGGCCGCCGGCCAGAAGCGGGCCCGCCCAGTGGGTGCGCTTGGACTTGGTGTTGATCACCGGCAGCTGCACCGACCACAGCGGCTGCCCGCTGTTGCGGTCCAGTGCGGCGGCGCGGTCATCGAGATCCACGAGGAACACGGCGTTGCCGGAAACCACCGGCGTGTGGGCGCTGCCCACGTTCTGGTCCCAGCGCCGCTCGCCGGTCTTGGTGTTGATGGCGATGGTGCGGCCGGAAACGCCGGTGGCATAGACCGTGTCGCCGACGATGACCGGGCTGGCCGCGACATCTGACAGCGACGACAGCGCCATGGTGCGGGTCGACTGCGTCACCGCATCCGACCACTGCGGCTCGCCCTTGGCGATGTCGAAGCCCATCACCTCACCGGAGGTGTAGGGCGCGACCAGCGTGTTGCCCGACACCGCCGGGCTTGCGGAAGCGAGCAGGCCGCCGGCTTCCGGAATGCCGCGATAGGACCACGCCTCGCTGCCGTCCGCCGCGTTGACGGCGTAAACCACGTTCTGGTCGGAAACGATGAACACCTTGCCGCCGGAAACCGTGGGGGCCCCGCGCGCCGGCGATGCCAGATCCTTGGTCCACAGCGTCTTGCCGGAGGCCGGGTCGAGGGCAACGAGGGCGCCATAGCCGGTGCCGACATAAACCCGGCCCTCGCCGAAGGCCACGCCGCCGCCGATTGCCGGATCGCGCTCCTTCTCCGGCCGCAGCGACACCTGCCAGGCGCGGCCGCCGTTTGCCAGCGACAGCGCGGTGACGGCGCCGTTCGGCGCATAGACATAAACCTGCCCGGCCCCGGTCACGGGACGGGCCGAGACGCGGCTGTCGGCCGCGCCGAACCAGCCGCCGCCAAGGCTGCCGCCCAGCACGGTCGTGCTCCACGCCCGGGTTGCCGAGCCGGCAAAGGCGAGGCTGCCGGAATCGTTGGCGGGCGTGCCGCCGGCCACCGGCCAGTCCGCGTTCGACTGCGCCCCGCCGATGGTGGCGGTGCCGGCGCCGGCCTGCTGCAGCACGTCGTCGGCCGTGAACACGTCCACGCGCTTGCCCGGCAGCGGCGGCTGCTTCTTTTCGAACGGGTTGAGGCTGCTCAGGGTTTCGCACCCCGCCACGCCGAACACGAGCATGGAGACGAGCGCGAAGCGGACGAGGTGCTTTGGCGACACGGGCGGGCGCATGGCGATCCTTGCAATCTATCCATCGGCGGTATTGCGCTGCGGCGGCACCGGCCGTCGCAGAACCGGGCCCGGCAGGTGCGGGCCGTTGTCATCCGTTTGCCGTCCGGCCCGACCGGCGGCGTTACGACCCGTTGCCGGTCGCCGGCGCGGGCCTGACCTCAACCGGGCCGGAAGCGGCCTGAATGAGCGACAGCATGATGCGCGCACGCTCGGCCGCCTCGCGCGGGCCGTCGGCATCGCCGATGATATCGGTGAAATAGCGCCGCGCGGTGGCCAGATCGCCGCCCGCGTAGGCGGCAAGGCCCATGATCTCGCGCGCCGGCTGGCGCCACGGACCGCCGGCCTCTCCGGCAAGCGAGGAGACGCGCGCCGCGGCGGCCTTCGGATCGCTGCCGGCAAGCGCCAGATAGCCGGCCCGCACATGGGCCAGATTGCGATAGAGCACCGGCACGCTGCCATCGGCGGCGATGGCATCGAAGCCGGCAATGGCGGCAGCCGTGTCGCCGGCCGTGGCCTGCTCCGCGGCCACGCGGAAGCGGCCGAGAATCGCATAACCGCCGCCGGTCTCGCCGACGAGCTGGTTCAGGGCATCGATGGCCGCCTTGTGATCGCCCTTGGAGGCGGTCTCAAGCGCGGCATAGAACTGATCGCCGCCGGCGCGCGCCTTTGAATCCTGCCAGGCGACATAGCCGCGCCAGCCGGCCGTGCCGGCAATCACCAGCACCACCAGCACAATGAAGTGCACGCCAAACCGGTTCCAGAGGCCGCGAAAGCGCTCGCGCCGCATGTCCTCTTGGATTTCGTGGAAGATATCCGCCATACGTCCCCGTTCCCGCCGCTCTTCTTCCACCGGCGAGCCCATCGGTGTTGCGTCTGCCGGCTCCGCCCTGAGGCTGCAAGCCGGCCACGTTCGTGCCGCAGGGATTACCGCGTTCGCAAGGGTTCGCCAAGCACCATTCCGCCTGCCGGCCCCGCCGCGCGGCGCAATCCCGCCGGCCGGGCGGCAGCAGCGGCGCGCCTCAGAGCACCGCCGGCACGCCGATCAGCCAGACGTGCAGTCTGAGGAGGATCGCGGCATAAACAAGGAGTCCGACCGCAACAACCAGAAAATCGTTGCGCCACGGCCCGCCGTGCACCACCACCAGCCCCGCGGCCTCGCGGCGCTTGAGCGAGATGCGGGAAAAGCCGGCCCAAAGGAAAAAGCTGCCGAACAGCAGCACCGAGGCAGCATCGCCGTTGGCCAGCAGGTGAGCGAAGGCCCAAACCCCGACGCCGCTGACCAGCGGATGACGCACCCACTTGCGGATGTGGCAGGGCACAAAACCGGCCACCACCAGCACGGAGGCAACCAGCATCAGCCCCAGCGCCAGATGGCGCAGCCAGAACGGCGGGCTGTAGAGTTCTGACGGCCCGGCCGCCCGCGCCAGACCGAAGCCGGTGACGATCAGCACCAGCCCGGCCAGCGCCAGCGCGGAGTGCAGCGCCCGATAGCCGTTATCGCCCAGCCGCGCCGCAAGGCGCGCGCGCATCGGCGACGCAGGCACGAGATGCACCGCGATGAAGATCGCAAGCCCGAGCGCAAGAACCAGCATCGCCAGCCTCCCTCACGAGAAGGCGGCACTTAAGCACAGCCCCCGGCCCGGCATGAGGGCCGCGGCGTCACGCGCGACGCCGCGCCGCAGCATGGCGGCATCAGTCGCTCGTCCGCGCCTTGTCGAGCGGAATGTAACCGAGCGGAAGCGCAGTCGTATATTTGATCTGCTCCATCGCAAATGTGGTGCTGACATCCGAAATTTCGATCTTGGAAATCAGCTTCTTGTAGAACGCATCGTAGGCGGCGATATCCGGCACGACGACACGCAGCAGATAATCCACCGAGCCGGCCATGCGATAGAACTCGACCACCTCCGGGAAATCCTGAATGACACCGGCAAAGCGTGTCAGCCAGTCCTGAGAATGCTGACTGGTGACAATGGAGACGAAGGCCGTGACCGGCGCGTTCACCTTCACCGGATCCAGCAGCGCGACCCGCGCGGTGATGACGCGGTCTTCCTCCAGCTTCTGGATGCGGCGCCAGCACGGCGTGGTCGACAGCCCGACCCGGCGGGCGATCTCGGCCACGGGAACGGTGGAGTCCTCCTGCAGGATGGAGAGGATCTTGCGGTCAGTGCGGTCGATCATGGCGCCAGCGCCTTCCTATTGTCTATAGACTGTATCGATTAATATCCATCGGAGATACACGTTTCAGAAACGCGCTGCAATAGGAATGAAATTGCCGGAAAGGAAAATCAACGGCCCCCGAGGAGCAAATTTTGCACCTCGGCCCGCAGCGCGGGCAGCAGCTCGGCCTCAAACCACGGATGGCGGCGCAGCCAGCCGTTGTTGCGCCAGGAGGGATGGGGCAGCGGCCACACGCGCGGCGCGCCCGGCCTGCGAAGCAGGGTCTGCCAGGCGGCAACGGTGTCGCTGACGCTGGCCCGGCAATCGCCCTTCAGGTGATAGCGCTGGGCCGCCGCGCCGATGGCCAGCACCAGCGCCAGCTGCGGCATGGCCGCGAACACGCTGTCATGCCAGGTGCGGGCGCATTCGCGCCGCGGCGGCAGGTCGCCGCCATGGGCATCGTGGCCGGGAAAGCAGAACCCCATCGGCACGATGGCCACGCGGGCGGTATCGTAGAAGAGATCCGGGCCGATGCCGAGCCACGCCCGCAGGCGGGCGCCGGAGGGATCGGAAAAGGGCACCCCGCTGCCGTGGACGCGGGTGCCCGGCGCCTGCCCGGCGATGCACAGCCGCGCCGTGGCGCTGAGCCGCACCACCGGGCGCGGCTCGTGCGGCAGCGGCCGGCCGAGCGGTGTTTCCACACACACCCGGCAGGCGGTAATGGCGCGGCCGAGGCCGGCCAGACGGGCGCACGCAGCCGCTTCGCCCGTGGCTGCCATCAGTCGTCGCGGCTGGAAACGCCGGCCGAGGAAAACGTGGCCATGCCGGCATGGGTGCGGGCGGCGGCACGCACGATGCCGGCGGCAAGCGCCGCGCCGGTGCCTTCGCCAAGGCGCAGGCCAAGGTCGAGCACCGGCTTCTTGCCCAGCCGCTCCAGCACGCGCACATGGCCCGGCTCGGCCGAAAGGTGGCCGATCAGGCAATGGTCGATGGCGTGCGAATCGATCTGGTGCAGCACGGCCGCTGCAGCAGTGCACACGTAGCCGTCGACGATCACCGGAATGCGCTGGTGGCGGGCCGCGATGATAACGCCGGCCATGGCCGCGATCTCGCGTCCGCCGACGCGGCGCAGAATTTCCAGACCGTCGGTCTCGCCGGCAAGGCGCCCGGCCGCTGCGGCCACGGCCGCGGTCTTGCGCGCAAGGCCGGCATCGTCCACGCCGGTGCCGCGGCCGGTCCAGTCCGCCGCCTCGCCGCCGTAGAGCGCATGATAGATGGCCGCGGCGACGGCCGTGTTGCCGATGCCCATTTCGCCGATGCACAGCAGGTCGGTGCCGCCGGCAATGGCCTCCATGCCGAAGGCCATGGTGGCAGCAAGGCCCATCTCGTCGAAGGCGTCGGTCTCGGTGATGTCCGGGGTCGGATAGTCGAGCGCGAGTTCCAGCACCTTGAGGCCGATGTCGCTGGCCTGACAGATCTGGTTGATGGCCGCGCCGCCGGCGGCAAAATTCGCCACCATCTGCTTCGTCACATCGGCGGGATAGGCCGAAACGCCGCGCGCCGCGATGCCGTGGTTGGCGGCAAACACCGCCACCAGGGGCATGGATACTTCCGGCACCGGGCGGCCCTGCCAGGCCGCAAGCCATTCCACCAGCGCTTCCAGCCGCCCGAGCGCCCCTTCCGGCTTGGTCAGCTCGGCGTTGCGCCGGCGCACCGCCTCCACCGCCGCCCGGTCGGCGCCGGGGGCGCCGCGGATGAGGGCACGCATATCTTCAAGCGGATGGGCCATCGGGATCGTCCTGTCTGTCGATAGATCCGGGCGCAGCCGGCCGGCCGCCCGGGGGCCCGGCCTGCGCACGGGCGGGCTTCCCCATAGCCCAGAACCGCCCGGCCGGCCAAGACCCACTCTGTCGCGCCCGCGCCTTTGCGGCGGTGCCGGCTGCGGCACGCGGCCCCGCGCCGGCCCGCCGGCGCGCCTTCCCGCTGCCGCGATGCCGGCCGCCGCTGCGGCCCGGCAACCGCCGCCGTGCGCCGGGCGACATCGGGCCTGCGCCCGGCTGCCCGGCGCGCGGGCGACTGGCGGGGCAGGCCGAAAGGCGCAATAACAGGCCGGCCTTCCTGAACCGGCCTTCCTGAACCGGCCTTGCTGAGCCGGCCTGTTATTGCGCCGGCCCTTCCGCCGGGAAGACCCGCGCCGCCCGCACCTGCGAAAAGACCCCGCCTGCCGAAAGACCCGCGATCGTGACCGAACCGCCGTCCCGCCCCTGCCCCCGCCTTCCCGCCCGCATTCTGGCCGATCTGGCAGCCGGCGTGCGGTTCTATTCGCGCCTTCCGCTGCCGCCGCTCAGTGCCGCCGACGATCCCGCCGCCCCGCCCTCCATGCCGCGCATCGGCTGGAGCGTGCCGCTGGCCGGCGGGCTGATCGCCCTGCCGGCCGCGGCGGTGCTGGTCGCGGCCACGGCGCCCGGCCTGCCGCCGCTGCTGGCCGCCTGCCTGGCGCTGATAACCGAACTGCTGGTCACCGGCTGTTTCCACGAAGACGGTCTGGCCGATACCTTCGATGGCCTCGGCGGCGGCTGGACGCGCGAACGCAAGCTGGAAATCATGCGCGACAGCCGCATCGGGTCCTATGGCAGTGCGGCGATGATCATGTCGCTTGTCACCCGCGCCGGCGCGCTCGGTGCCCTGATCGGCTTTGCCGGGCCACTGGGGGCGGCCGGCGCCTTCGTTGCCGGGCGCGGCGTGACACGGCTTGCCGCCCTCGGCGTGATGACCATGGTGCCGGCCGCCCGCGGCGACGGCATGGCGGCCGCCGGTGTACCGTCGCGGGCGGACCTGCTACCGGGCCTGCCCATTGCCGTTGCCCTCACCCTTGCGCTGGTGGCACCGGCCTTCGGCGCAGCCCTCAGCCTTGCCGGGCTGGCGCTGGTGGCCGCGGCCATGGTGCTGATGGCCCGCGTGTGCCTGAAGCAGATCGGCGGCCAGACCGGCGACATTCTCGGCGCCACGCAACAGATTGCCGAAATCGCCTTCCTGCTGACACTGGCAACAGCGGCCGGGGCAAAGCCATGAGCGGCCCGGCCTCCGCCTCCGCCGCCATCCCCTCGCCCTGCACCGGCATCTGCACGCCGGATGCCGGCCGCCGCTTCTGCATCGGCTGCGCCCGCACGCTGGAGGAAATCGGCCGCTGGCGATCGATGAGCCCGGCCGAGCGGGCCGCCATCATGGCCGCCCTGCCCGCCCGCCGCGCCGCGTCCGGGAGCGGACGGCGATGACGGGCCATGTCTGCGCCAGCAGCCGGCCGCGCGGGCAGCGCCCGGCGGCCTCCCCTGCAGCACCGGCCGCCGCCTTGCGGGCCGGCAGACCTGAGCAATGCCGGATCGGCCGACGCCGCGTCAGTCCGGCACAAGCCGCTCCAAATCAAGCCGCTCCAGATCCGGTCGGCCGGCGACGCGCCGGATGCGCCCGCGCGACACAAACATGAGCCCGCCCGATATGCGTCCGCCCGGCAGCCGCCTGCGCCTCGTGCTCGGCCTCATCCTCGTCGCCATCTGCGTCGTGGCAGCGGCGGCGTGGCTTTTCGGCGGCAGCGCAGGCCCGCGGGCCGCCGGGGCGTTCTCGCAGAACTGGCCGCAGGTCGTCATTCTCGGCATGCTGCTCGTCTATTTCGCCGGCCGCTTTCTGGGCCGGCCGGGCGGTGGCCGGGCCCTTGCCGCCGGCCTGCTGCTGTGGGGCGTGCTCGGGCTCGGGCTGGTCGCCGGCTATGCCATGCGCCACGATCTGGCCATCGTAGCCCGGCGCACCGCGGCAGCCCTCGTGCCGGGGCTCGCCGTCGGCCCGGCCGATGGCAGCGCAGTGCTGATCGCGCGCGATGCCTCCGGCCACTTCATGATCGACGGCCGGGCCGACGGCGCACCGGTGCGCTTCATGATCGACACCGGCGCCTCGGGCGTGATGCTGCGCCCGCAGGATGCCCGCGCGGCCGGCATCGATACCGCCGCCCTCGCCTTCACCCTGCCGGTCCGCACGGCAAACGGCACCGCCTTCGCCGCCCCGGTGCGGCTGAAGCAACTGGCCCTCGGCCCTATCGTGCTGGATGACGTGGCGGCCATGGTGGCGCCGCCGCAGGCGCTGCCGGTCAGCCTTGTCGGCCTCAGCGCGCTCGACCGGCTCTCCGCCTATGGCGTGCGCGGCGACACCATGGAACTGACGCCGTGAGCCCGCCTCAGGCGGCTTCCGGCCCCGCCGCCCGGGCGGCCGCAGCGGCGCGCACCACGTCCAGCGCCTCGGCAACAACGGCCGCATCGGCACCGGGCCGGTGCGATTCCACCGTCAGGATGCGCCGCCACGCCCGCGCACCCGGCTGCCCGGCGAAGAGGCCGAGCATGTGCCGCGCGATGGCCGCCACCGGCACGCCGCGGGCGCCTTCGGCGGCGATATAGTCCATCATCGCACCGGCCACCGCCTCCGGCGCGGCCGGCGGCTCCGCCTCGCTATAGAACGCCCGGTCGACGCCCGCCAGCAGAGCCGGCGTCTGATAGGCCGCGCGGCCCAGCATGACGCCATCGACCCGGTCCATCAGCGCACGCGCCTCCTCCAGACTGCCGATGCCGCCGTTGAGGCCGACGAACACCGGCCGCGGACCGGCCGCCAGCCGCGCGCGCAGGCGGAAGACGCGGTCGTAATCGAGCGGCGGAATGGTGCGGTTCTCCTTCGGCGACAGCCCCCGGAGCCACGCCTTGCGGGCATGGACCCACAGCGCGTCGGCCCCCGCCGCCACCACGGCATCGGCCAGCGCATCGAGCGCCGGCCCGGGGTCCTGATCGTCGATGCCGATGCGGCACTTGACGGTGACCGGAATGGCCACGGCCGCCTTCATCGCCGCCACGCAATCGCCCACCAGCGCGGGCTCCGCCATCAGGCAGGCGCCGAAACGGCCGTCCTGCACGCGGTCGGACGGGCAGCCGACGTTGAGGTTGATCTCGTCATAGCCGAAATCGGCCCCGATGCGCGCCGCCAGCGCCAGCGCCTCCGGCTGGGAACCGCCAAGCTGCAGCGCCACCGGATGTTCGGCCGCCGAAAAGCCGAGCAGCCGCGCCCGGTCGCCGTGAAGGATGGCCGGCGTGGTGATCATCTCCGTATAGAGCAGCGCCCGCCGCGACAGCAGCCGGTGGAAGAACCGGCAGTGGCGGTCCGTCCAGTCGATCATCGGCGCCACCGCGAAGGCCGGGGCCGTGCCCGCCACGCGATATGCGGACGGCTTTTCCGCGCTCATTCGGTTCATGTCCTTCCGCTCGCTCCGCCGGTCCGCGTTTGCCGCAGCCCGGGGCGGCAGGAAGCACAGGAACGGCGTCGCATCAAGGCCGCCTGCGCCGCCGGGCCGGGGCCGGCAGGCGGCCGGTGCGGCCCGGCGGCGGCCGGGCGCCGGCTCACGCCCGCGGCGGCGCGCGGTCGGGCATCAGGTGATCGGGGTGCCGGCGCCCCTTCTCGTCCCAGCCGCCGATTGCCTCGTCGTCGCCGCGGACACCGGGCGTCTGGCCGGCCAGACGCAGGGTGCGCTCCAGAAGCTGTTCGTAGATCGGCCGGCCCTTCAGCGCCTCGGCAACGATGTTGGCCATCACGCAGGTGACGATGACCGGCAGGAACAGGCTGTAGGCACCGGTCAGTTCCGCCACCAGCACCATGCCCACCAGCGGCGCCCGCACCGTGGCGGTGAAAAGCCCGCCCATGGCCGCCACCGCAAAGGCGGTCGACGTGCCCGGCGGCAGCGTGACGACGAGATCGAGCAGGCCGCCGAACAGCAGGCCGAAGGCGGTCGCCATGGCCAGAATCGGCGCGAAGATGCCGCCCGGCGCGCCGGTGGAATAGCTCGCCATCGTCATCACGAAACGGATCACCACGATGACCGCCAGCGTGAGCACGCCGAGATGCTCGTGCGCCATGGTCAGCACCAGCCCCTCGCCGCCCTGCGTCGCCTCCGGCCGCAGCAGGGCGAGAACGCCGATGGCGGCGGCCACGACCGCCGGCCACAGATAGGGCGTGAAGCGCCGGCCGACCTTGTCGGCGCTCTCAAGGCCGGTCAGCACGCCGGCGTTGAACAGCACGCCCACCCCGCCCAGAAGCGCGCCGAGCACGATGAACGCCGGCAGCAGCGTGAGCGGCATGTCCGGCACTTCCAGAAACAGAAACGGCCGTGCCCCGCCGATGGCCACCGTGACGGCACCCGAAGCGGCCGAGCACACGATGACGGCGGTGTAGGTGCGGAAGCCATAGGGAAACTGCCGGCGCGTTTCCTCGATCACGAACAGCACCGCCGCCAGCGGCGCGCTGAAGGCGGCCGCAAGGCCGGCGGCGGCGCCCGCCGCCATCAGCCCGCGCCCGTCGCGCAAGCCAAGGCCGGTGGCGCGGGTAAAGGCTTCCGAGATCGAGGCCCCCATATGGATGGTCGGCCCCTCGCGCCCGGCGACCAGACCGGCGCCCAGCGAAAGAATGCCGCCGAAGAACTTTACCGGCAGCACGCGCCACCAGTGCAGCGTGCGCAGGCCCTCCATGGCGCCCTCGATCTCCTGCACGCCGCTGCCGGCGGCCTCCGGCGCAAAGCGGCGGACGAGATAGACCGAGAGCAGCACCATCGCCATCGCCACGGCCGCCAGCACGGGATAGACAAGCGGACCGGAGATGTGCGCGATGACGAATTTCGGCCAGTCCAGCAGAAACTCAACGGCAATGTGGAACACCGAGCCGATCGCACCGACCAGCACACCGACCACGGCAGCGAGAAGATAATAGACGCCATCCGAGGTCGTCCGGTGCGTTGCAGCGTTTCCGTTCGACAATGTCTTGAGCCTCCGTGTTTGTCAGCCGGCGCGGCGCGGTCTCAGGCCGCCCGATTGCACGCCATGCGCCGCAGAAAGGCAAGCCAGAAGGCTGCCGAGACCAGCGCCCCGAGCGCCATGGTGAAGACCATCGAGCGCGCCGTGCCGTCGAATCCGGCGCTGACGAGCGCCGTCGCGGCCGACGAGACCAGCATCTGCAACGCACCGCCCAGCGCCGCCGCCGCCCCGGCGCGCGCGCCGAACGGTTCCAGCGCCAGCAGCATCGCGTTGGGCATGACGAGGCCGAGCGAGGCCAGCGAAACGAACACCAGCCCGAGCACAACCGGCAGCCCGCCGAGGCCCGCGGCCTCCGCCCCGGCCAGCGCCAGTGCCGCCGGCACCAGCACGCACAGCGCCACGGACACGACGCGGCGGGCCCCGAAGCGGGTGATCAGCATGCTGTTGAACTGCGCGCCGCCGATGATGCCGGCGGCGTTGAGGGCAAACACGAGGCTGTATTGCAGCGGGCTGAGGCCGCCGAGCGTCATCAGCACAAAGGGCGAGCCGGCGATATAGGCAAACAGCACCGCCTGCGCGCCGCCGCCGGCCAGCACCGCCGTGAGGAACCAGCCGGACGAGAACAGCGCACCGTAGGAGGCCAGCGTGCCCCGCAGCCCCGCCGGCTGACGGCGCGCGGGCGGCAGCGTTTCCGGCAGCGCCAGCATCACCAGCACGATGACGGCGGCGCCGATCAGGGCCAGCGCCACGAAGATGGCCCGCCAGGAGACGACCGAAACCAGTGCGCCGCCGGCCACCGGCGCCAGAATCGGCGACAGGCTGAGCCCCAGCAGCGACAGCGCCATCAGCCGCGCCGCGCGGGCGCCGGTGGCGAGGTCGCGGATCACGGCCATGGTGACGACGCCGCCGGCGGCCCCGCCGAGCCCCTGCACGAAGCGCAGCGCGATCAGCATATCAATGGACGTGGCGAAGGCGCAGCCGACCGAGGCGACGACAAACAGCCCGAGCCCGGCCAGCACCGGAATCCGCCGGCCGATCATGTCGGAAAGCGGGCCGTAGATGACCTGCCCGAGCGCCATCGCCACGAAGAACGACACCAGCGAGAGCTGGACCTCGGCCTCCGACGTTGCAAACGCAGAGGCGATGGCGGCAAAGCCGGGCAGGTACATGTCGATGGCGAACGGCCCGACCGCCATCAGAAGCCCCAGCACGACGACCTGACGGGCAAGAGACTGCGAGTGCATGAAACGGACAACCTCAAAGCCGCCGGAGGGCAGCACGGGGCACGACATCGCCTGCTGCCGTGACCGCGCGATGACGGGCCGGCCGGCACCGGACCGGAACCGGGCGCGCGGCAGGCAGGGCAAAAAGGCAGACAGGGCGGAAGGCAGGCAACATAAAGACAGAAAAGAAAGCGCAGGCAGGCAGGAAGCTGGAGGGCGCAAGGCCGCGACACTGGCCGCAACGCCGGCGGACCGGGCCCGCACCCTGCCCTGCCGGACCGCCCGGCACAAGACACCCCACGCAGACGTGACCGCCCCGCGGTTCCGCGTTCCCGCAGAGCCTTTCCGCCGGGCGCACGGCCGGCCCGACGCGCGCGGCAGGCCCCCGCACGAAGGCCGTACCGGCCCCGCCGGCGCCGCCGCGCACCACAGCGGGCACCGCCGCACCGGGGGCCGGTCCCGGTGCCCGCCGGCCGCCGCCGCCGGTGCCTTCAGGGCCGGCCGGCACGGCGCGCAGGGCTGCTCCGCCGCGCAGCCATTGCATCGCGCCGCAAGATGGGCCATTTGCTCTGCCAAATCCTGTTTGACATCATTCTGAGGTGCCGCCCGCAGCTGACGCGGGCTGCGCGCTGCCGCCGGCGACGGGCGGCCTGGAGACCGCCCCTTTGTCCGACCTGACCCAGACCACTGCCGGGGCCGCGATGGCGGCCGGCGGCAAGACCAGCCCGAAGAGCGGCGCCAACCCGAAGATCAGCTTCGTCAGCCTCGGCTGCCCGAAGGCACTGGTCGATTCGGAGCGCATCATCACCCAGTTGCGGGCCGAGGGCTACGAGATCACCCGCAGCCACACCGGCGCCGACGTGGTGGTGGTGAACACCTGCGGCTTCCTCGATTCCGCCAAGGCGGAATCCCTCGGCGCCATCGGCGAGGCGATTGCCGAGAACGGCCGGGTGATCGTGACCGGCTGCATGGGCGCGCGGCCCGACGACATCCTCCGGGTGCACCCGGACGTGCTCGCCGTCACCGGCCCGCAGGCCTACGAAAGCGTCGTGGGCGCCGTTCATGCCGCCGTGCCGCCGGCCCACGATCCGTTCGTCGATCTGGTGCCGCCGCAGGGCGTGAAGCTGACGCCCCGCCACTATGCCTACCTGAAGATCTCCGAAGGCTGCTCCAACCGCTGCACCTTCTGCATCATTCCGGGCCTGCGCGGCGATCTCGTCAGCCGCCCCGCCGCCGATGTGCTGCGCGAGGCTGAGAAGCTGGTGAAAGCGGGGGTGAAGGAGATCCTCGTCATCTCGCAGGATACCTCGGCCTATGGCGTGGACCTGCGCTATGCCGCCAGCCCCTGGCACGACCGCGAGGTGCGCGCGAAGTTCTACGATCTGGCCAACGAACTCGGCGGCCTCGGCGCGTGGGTGCGCCTGCACTATGTCTATCCCTACCCGCATGTCGACGAGGTCATCGGCCTGATGGCGGAAGGCCGGGTGCTGCCCTATCTCGACATCCCCTTCCAGCACGCCAGTGCCAGCGTGCTCAAGGCCATGCGCCGCCCGGCGCATCAGGAAAAGACGCTCGGCCGCATCCGCCGCTGGCGGCAGGAGTGCCCGGAACTCGCCATCCGCTCCACCTTCATCGTCGGCTTCCCCGGCGAGACCGAAGCCGATTTCGAAGAACTGCTGTCGTTCCTCGACGAGGCCTCGCTCGACCGCGTCGGCTGCTTCAAATACGAGGCGGTAGAAGGCGCGGTGGCCAACGATCTGCCCGGCGCGGTGCCGGAGGCGGTGAAGGAAGAGCGCTGGCACCGCTTCATGGCCCGCCAGCAGGCCATCAGCGCGAAGCGCCTTTCCGCCCGCGTCGGCCGGCGCGCGAAGATCCTCGTCGACAGCGCCAAGGGCCTCACCGCCACCGGCCGCGGCACCTGGGACGCGCCGGAAATCGACGGCGTCGTTCACCTCACCGGCCGCCGGCCGATCCGCGCCGGCGAATTCGTCAGCGTGCGCATCGACCGCGCGGATGCCTATGACCTGCACGCCACCGTCGTCGGCTGAGC
>NZ_DAISHT010000052.1:0-9827 GCF_036822375.1 Pseudoxanthobacter sp.
ACCGACGAGCCGACGGCGGTCTTGATCTGGGCGGCATCGGCGGTCAGCCGCGAGACGATCTCGCCGGACAGCGTGCGGTCGAAGAAGGCGGCCGAAAGCCGGGTGACATGGCGGAACACCGCCACCCGCAGGTCGGCCACCACCCGCTCGCCAAGCCAGCTCACGAAATAATAGCGCCCGGCGCTGGCAATCGCCAGCAGGCCGGCAACCGCCAGCAGCATGAGGAAATAGCGGTCGATGAACGCGCGGTCGGCGGCATTGAAGCCGTGGTCGATGACGCGGCGCAGCGCCAGCGGCAGGGCCAGCGTGGCGGCCGTGGCGCCGAGCAGCGCGATGACGGCGCCGGCGAGGTGGCCCGGATAGCGGGCCAGAAAGGGCGCGATGATTCTGAGCGGCTTCACGCCGGCCCGGCGCGCGCCGGCGGATGCGCCGGCAGCGTTTTCGGGGGTTTCCTCAGTCCGGCTGCGTCGCCTGGCCACGATGCTGTGCTCCGTTGCTGACCGTCTGCGCGCGGGCGGCGCGCCGTCCTCATCCGCGCTGCGCCGTCAGATCACGTCGCGCCGGCGGCCGCAAGGGCCGTCGCGGCCGGCGGGCCGCCACGCAAAAGGCCGTTCCGGCCCACGCCGTGCCTTGCCGCGGCAGGGCGCGTGCGCTATAGGGACGGCCGAACCTGCACGAGTCCTGCGCGACGGGGCCGTCCGGAAGGGCGGAGCCTCTGGCGCGTGTTCGTGCATTGCATTGCGGGGCGGAGTACGCAGGCCGGACGGGCCGGCGGGGCTGCCGCCTGAAATTCAGTTCCGGGCGAACGTGTGCGGCGTATCCGCCGTTGCCGATCGCCGCAGCGTTCGGGAAGCGACTATGAAAGACGGCATTCACCCCGACTATCACCAGATCAAGGTGGTTCTGACCGACGGCACCGAGTACCTGACCCACTCCACGTGGGGCAAGGAAGGCGACGTGCTGCAGCTCGACATCGATCCGCGCACCCATCCGGCCTGGACCGGCGGCCAGCAGCAGCTGCTCGACCGCGGTGGCCGCGTGTCGCGCTTCAAGAACAAGTACGGCTCGTTCCTCGGCTGAGGAACCGCGCCGGTCGGGGCTGCCTTGTCCGCAGGGCGCCCTTGCCGGTCTGCCCCGTCGGGCGCGGCCGGCTGTGACGGCCGGCAGACGACAAACGAAAACCCCCGCCGCGGAATTCCGCGCGGGGGTTTTTGATTCGCGGGCTTCAGTTCGCGGGATTGAATTTGCCGGCCGGAAGGTGCCGTCCTGAACCGGCCGGCCGGGATAAGCCCGCCGGTTTCATGGACGCAATGAAAGCCTGGTACGACCCGTCGCGCCCGGCGAACCGGGCCCGTGCCGGCTCTGGCTGGGCGGGGGGCGATCCGTGCGGCGCCTCAGTGCGGGCGGCCGGGACCGCGCGGCTTTGCCGGGCCGGCAGAGAACGGGGCGGCGAGGTCGGCGGCAAGGCGGGCCTGCACGTCGCCCACCGGATTGCCGGCCGCGCCGCGGATGAGCCGCAGCCGCGGGCGGCCCGGCTGCTGCGGCCGCTCGGCCGAGGCGCCGAGGGCCGATTCGATGGCGGCGATGCGTCGTTCCAGCCCGCCCAGACGCGGATCGGCAAAAAGCCCGGTGCCTTCGTCGGCGGCGTCGCAGGCAAGGTGGTTCTCGCCGGCGATGCGCCGGCGCTCCGCTGCGGCCCGCTCCGGCGGAATGTCGCCGCTTTCTTCCATGTCGCCGATCAGCGCCAGCCCGGCGATGCGGTCGAGGCGCGCATCGATCCGCGCACGGCTCGACCCCGCGGGAAGCGAGGCAGCCGCCATGCGAAGGGCGATGATTTCGTCGAACAGCAATCGGGACAAGGCAAACGGGCCGATCTGGAACGCGTGGGAAACGGGCGGACGGTCGGGAGCCGGAATTGTGCCACGGGGCGCACAACCGGCTCCACGGCCGATCTACTAGCGGCTCGTGGCCGAAAAGGGGAGTCGGGCCAAAGGGATCGGCCGGGCCGGGGCGAAATCGCTTGCCTGCGCGCAATGCGTTGGAATCCGGTCCTGAATCGCCGGCCGCCGGCCCCGCGGGCCGGGCGGCGGCGGCCCGCCGGCCACCGGCAGGCAATGGCTGTCCCCACGCGGTCCCCACCAAAGGAAAGACACGGCTAAGGCGGGGTTAACCGGCTGCAGAGCGTGTTAACCGATTCGCACCGGCGCCATCAGCGCCGGAACAGGGCATCGGCGGCGGCCTGCGTGGCCTGTTTTGCGGCGATGGCGGCACGCACGCGGGCGGCCTCTTCCTCAAGGGCTGCGACGAGCGCGGAAAGGTCGGCCACCGAAAGGCGCGACAGGTCGGCCCCCAGCGTGTGGCGGACCGGCTTTGCGGCCGGGGCGTCATCGTCGAACATCGGTTTCTCCTGCGAAACGGCGCTGGCGCCACCATAGCACGGGGCGGCGGGGCCATCTGTCGCCGCGCCGCCGCGGCAACGGGGCTCGACCGCGCCTGCCGGCGATGGCAAACCAGCGGGAAGCGGGGAAACGCCCCGGAAAAAAGGCAGCGGCGCGCCGGGCAGCACAGCGGCCGGGCCGCCGGCACAAGCGGAGCGAACACGATGTCCGACACGGTGGCCGAAACCATGTTGCCAGAAACCATGACCGCCATTGCCATTCCGGTGCCGGGCGGGCCGGAGGCGCTGGTGCCGGAAACCCGGCCGGTGCCGCGCCCGCGTGCCGGCGAGGTGCTGGTGAAGGTGGCCGCCGCCGGGGTCAACAGGCCGGACGTGGTGCAGCGGCAGGGCAACTATCCCCCGCCGAAGGGCGCGTCGGACATTCCCGGCCTTGAGATCGCCGGCACGGTGGTGGCCGTGGGCGAGGGGGCAGAGGCCGTTGCCGTCGGCGATGCGGTGGCGGCGCTGGTTTCCGGCGGCGGCTATGCCGAATATTGCGTGGCCGAGATCAGCAGCACCCTGCCGGTGCCGCGCGGGCTGACGCTGACCGAGGCGGCGGCGCTGCCGGAGACCTTTTTCACCGTGTGGTCGAACGTGTTCGACCGTGGCGGGCTGAAGCCCGGCGAGTCGTTCCTCGTCCACGGCGGCACGTCCGGCATCGGCACCACCGCCATTCAGCTCGCCCGGGCCTTCGGCGCCACCGTGTTCGCCACCGCCGGTTCGCCCGACAAGTGCGCGGCGATCGAAAAGCTCGGCGCCCACCGGGCCATCAACTACCGCACCGAGGACTTTCCCGAGGTCATCAAGGCGGAGACCGGCGGGCGCGGCGTCAATGTCATCCTCGACATGATCGCCGGCGACTATGTGGAGAAGAACTGGAAGGCGGCGGCGGTGGAAGGGCGCATCGTGCAGATCGCCACCCTCGGCGGGCGCTCCACGGTCGATTTCACCCGGCTGATGCTGAAGCGGCTGGTCCACACGGGCTCCACGCTGCGCGCCCGCGAAGCCCCCTTCAAGGCGGCGATCGCTGCGGCGCTGAAGGACAAGGTGTGGCCGCTGGTGGAGGCCGGCACGGTGCGCCCGCTGATCGATTCCACCTTCCCGCTGGCGCAGGCCGCCGCGGCCCATGCGCGTATGGAATCGTCGGCCCATATCGGCAAGATCGTGCTGATCGTCGGTTGATTGCGGTAAAATATACACGTTGAGGTAGCAAATGGCGGCGCGGGCCGTGCCGCCATTAATCGGCTGTTGACCACGCCGCAACGCGGTTGGTGAACCAATCTTGATCGCAATGCATCAAAGCGCATCTTTCCCGCAGGCCGCCCTCTGAAAGGGCGGCAGGGCGTGCGGCCGCGCGTCCGCTGTTTTCTGCGTCCTGTTGTTTTGCGTAACGGAGCCGATCGATGATGAAGCGCATCCTGCGGACCCTGCCCGGTCTGGCGGCCGTCTCGTCCGTCGCCGCTCTCGGCCTCATGCCGCTGCCGGCCGCGGCTCAGTACTACGATCCCTCCGCCACGCTGGATTCCTCCACCGGCACGCAGGTTCCCGTCTCCGGCTACGGCGCTCCGCCGCCCCCGGTGATGGGCAGCTTCGACTGGAGCGGCGGCTATATCGGCGGCGTGGTCGGCTATGGCTGGTCTTCGTCGGATGTCGACTACAGCTTCTTTTCCAACACGGTGAAGCCGCAGGGCGTTTCCGGCGGCATCGTCGGCGGCATGAACTTCATGCTGACGCCGATGTTCCTTGCCGGCCTGGAGGCCGATGCCACCTGGAACGGCCTGAGCGACAAGAAGGATCTGGGCATCGCCGAGGTGACCATGCGGTCCGACTGGCAGATCAGCGCCCGCGGCCGCGCCGGCGTCGTGTTCGACCGCTTCCTCGTCTACGGCACCGCCGGTCTCTCGTTCAACAATGTCGAGATGTCGGCCGCCAATGCCTCCAACAGCCAGACGCTGGTCGGCTATGCCGTGGGTCTGGGTGCCGAGGCGCTGCTGACGCAGCACATCACGACCCGCGCGGAGTTCATCTACACCGGCTATGCCGATGCCGACTTCTCGGTCGGCCCGGCGGCCAAGGCGACCTTCGATCAGGGCGTGCTGCGCGCCGGCGTCGGCTACAAGTTCTGAACCGCGCCGGCCCCGTGCGGGGGGGGGCGCCGGAAAACGGCAGACGGGGCGTCGTCCGGCGGGACGGCGCCCCGTCTTCATTCCGTCACGGCAGCTCGGGATCGGTTTCGGCAAAGGCCGGCACCGCGGCGGCGAAGCGGCCGAGCCAGTCCACAAGGGCCGGATGATCGGCACGCCAGCGCCCGTCGAAGCGCAGGTCGAGATAGCCGAGCGCGGAGGCCAGCGCCAGCGCGCCGGCATCGGTGAAGGGCGCCTGCGGCAGCGTCGCCCCTTCCAGATAATCGAGCACGCGGGCCACCTTGCCGGCCTGCCAGGCCACCCAGTCGGGATGGCGGCGGGCCTCCGGCCGGTAGCGCGCCTCGTAGATCTGCAGCAGGGCGGCATCCAGCAGGCCGTCGGCGAGCGCCTCCAGCTTCAGCGTGGCAAGCCGGGCTTCCGGATCGGCCGGCAGCAGGATGCCGGGGGCGAGCCGGTCGAGATAGCCGATGATGACCGGCGAATCGAACAGGCTGTCGCCGTTGTCGCGCACCAGTACCGGAATCTTGCCGAGCGGGTTTTCCACGAAGAAGGCCGGTTCCGGGGCGCGGGTGTCGACCTTCGCCAGTTCGGTGCGGGGCAGCAGGCCGGTCGCGGCCAGCGCCATCCGCACCTTGCGGCTGAAGGGGGAGGCGGGCGAATAGCGCAGGATCATCATGGGATCACTCTCCCTCGAACGCGATCAGCGTGTGGACATGGACATTTCGGGCGACAAGGCGGGCCGCGCCGCCAAGCTCGGGCAGGTCGATAACGAAGCTCGCCGCCACCACCGTGCCGCCGGAGCGGCGCACCAGATCGACGGCCGCGGCGGCCGTGCCGCCGGTGGCAATCAGGTCGTCCACCACCAGCACGCGGTCGCCGGCGCCGATGGCATCGGCATGGACCTCGATGGTGTCGACGCCATATTCAAGGGCATAGTCCTGCCCGATGGTCTTCGCCGGCAGCTTGCCCTTCTTGCGGATCGGCACGAAGCCGACGCCCAGCGCAAGGGCGGCCGCACCGCCAAGGATGAAGCCGCGCGCCTCGATGCCCGCCACCAGCGTCACGCCGCTGGCGCGGAACGGAGCGATGAGCCCTTCCACCGCCCCGGCAAGGCCGGCGGGATCGGCGATGAGGGTGGTGATGTCGCGAAACATCACCCCGGGTCTGGGATAGTCCGGAATGGTGCGCACGAGGTGCTGCAGCCGCCGGTCGGGCGCGGCATCCGGGGCCGGGGCGTTCTGGTGCAGGGCGGCAGGGGACGACATCGTTGCGCGGAAGCTCCCGTCAGGAGGCGCCGGACCGGGCGGCATCGGAGCCGGGCCGGGATGAGGCCTTGTGAAAACGTGGGCGGCAGGGGCATCGGCCCCGGTTTCAGGCGGCGGGCCGGTTCAGAACACGCCCGGCCACGGCGTCGAGGCGGGCGAGCAGCGCGGGATCGCGCCTGTCCGGTGCGGTCATCAGGGCAAATTCAAGCGCCCGGTCGGAGCCGGCCGGGCAGGGCTCATGGTGTTCCGGCAGCGCCTTCAGCAGGTTGGCCACGGTGTCGCGGGCGTGGTGGGCATTCTCGTTGAGAACGCGGATCACGGCCGGCACGTCCACCGCGCCGTGGGTCTCGTGCCAGCAATCGTAGTCGGTGACCATGGCCAGTGTGGCGTAGCAGATCTCCGCCTCGCGGGCGAGCTTGGCTTCCGGCATCGCCGTCATGCCGATCACGCTGCAGCCCCAGCTGCGGTAGAGGTTCGACTCCGCCCGGGTGGAGAACTGCGGGCCCTCCATGACGAGATAGGTGCCGCCGCGCACCACGCGCGGTGCCGCCGCCCGCGCGGCAGCCGCCAGCCGGCCGGCGAGGCCGGGGCTGACCGGATCGCCGAACGGCACATGGGCCACGCAGCCTTCGCCGAAGAAGCTCTTGTAGCGGGCGAAGGTGCGGTCGATGAACTGGTCGACGATGACGAACGTGCCGGGCTGAAGCTCTTCCTTCAGCGAGCCGCAGGCCGAAAGCGAGATGAGATCGGTGACGCCGGCGCGCTTCAGCACATCGATGTTGGCGCGGTAGTTGACGTCGGTCGGCGACACGCGGTGGCCGCGGCCGTGGCGCGGCAGGAAAACCACCTCGCGGCCGGCATAGAAGCCCCGGCGCACGGCATCGGACGGGCGGCCCCACGGGCTGTCGATTTCTTCCCACCGGGCCTCTTCAAGGCCGGGCAGGTCGTAGATGCCCGAACCGCCGATCACGCCGAGAACGCATTTCGCCATTGCGCCGCCTTCATCCGCCAGCCTGCGGGTTTCGTTGTTCCGCGCCGGGGCCCGAAGCGCGCCCCTCAGGCCGGCATAGCGAACCCGGCAGGCCGGCTCAAGCGCGCGTTGCGAAACGACGGCAAAATTGTGGTGGCCGGGCCCGAAAGGCCGGCCGGCCCTGCCGGCACCGGCTGGTCAAAGCGGCCCGAAGCCCTTAAAGCTCGCGGCGATGACGCGCGCAAACCTTTCGCCCCGGCCCGACGAAAAACCGCCTGCCACCGCCCCCGGTGCGCCGGAGCGGCCGCCCCTTGCCGACATGGCCGCCCCGCAGCCTCAGCTTGCTGCCCGCCTTGCGCGGTTCCGGGCGTGGATGGACCTGATCTTCGCCGATCACGGCTTCATCCGCCTCGTCTATCTGAACCGCCACCGGGTCGGCACGGGGGCGTTGTGGCGCGCGGCGCAGCCGGCGCCGGGCGACTTCCGCCGCTTTGCCGCCGAAGGCGGGCGCACGGTGGTGAACCTGCGCGGCGGCCGCGAGATGGGCGCCTGGCCGCTGGAGCAGGAAGCCTGCCACGAGGCCGGGCTGACGCTGGTGGAACTGCCGTTCCGCACCCGCCTTGCCCCCGCCAGGGAAACGGTGCGGGCGGCGGCCGATCTTTTCGCGCGCATCGAATATCCGGCGCTGATCCACTGCAAGTCCGGTGCCGACCGGGCCGGCTTCGGCGCCGCGCTCTATCTGATCCTGCGCGAGGGCCGCACCGTTGCGGAGGCCAAGCGGCAGCTGCGGCTCGTCTATGGCCACATGCGGGCGAGCCGCGCCGGTATTCTCGACGCCTTTCTCGACCGCTATCGCGACGAGGGCGAGGCAAAGGGCAAGAGCCTGCTCGACTGGGTCGAGCAGGACTATGACCCGGAAGCGCTGAAGCGCGACTTCCGCCCGCAGAAATGGGCGAGCCTGTTCTACGACTGGATTCTGCGCCGCGAGTGACGGCGCAGGGCGGGTCTCTGCGGGCCGGTCTCAGCGGGCCGCGCGCCGTGCCCGCGCGGCGTCGCCGAAGGCGGCGAACATGCCGCGCGACAGCCGGTCCTCCCAGAACCGCCATTCGGGATGCCACTGCACGCCGAGCGCGAACGACGCATCCGGCAGGCGGAAGGCTTCCACCAGCCCGTCGGGCGCGCGCGCTTCCACCACCAGACGGGGGGCGAGGCGGCTGATGCCCTGTCCGTGCAGCGAGTTGACCTGCCAGGTGGTCGTGCCCGCAAGGCCGGCGAGCAGGCCGCCGGGGGTGAGCGAAACGGCATGGGCCGGGGCATATTGCTCCGGCACCGGCAGGCTTTTGTCCTCGCGGTGGTCGTGGTGCCCGGGCTCGTCGTGCACCTTCTGGTGCAGGCTGCCGCCAAGGGCCACGTTCATTTCCTGATAGCCGCGACAGACGCCGAACACCGGCACCCGCGCCGCAATGGCCGCGCGGATGAGGGCGAGCGTGACTTTGTCGCGGTCGGGATCGGAAGGCGAGCCGGGGTCGGCCAGCCGGCTGCCATAGTGCGACGGATCGACGTTCGACGGGCTGCCGGGCAGGAAGATACCGTCCAGCACCGCGAACAGGCCGGCGAAATCCGCCGGGGTCGGGCCGGGCTTGCCGTCGGTGTCGCTGAGGCGGGCGGGGATCATCAGCGTCAGGGCACCGGCCCCCTCCGCCACCGCGTAGAGATATTTTTCGGTGACGGCGTGGATGCGGTGGCCTGCGCTCTCTTTCACGTCGCAGACGACCCCGATAACCGGTCTCATGGCGTCAGAACTCCGTTGCGGCCGCGTGCGGCCTCCCTTGCCGGGCGCCGACAATAATGCGGAACCGGGAGCATGGGAATCGGCGGCGGCGCGCTGTCCCGCCGCAGAAGAACCGCGCACCGGGCGCCCCGCGACCATCTGGCCGCCAAAAGCCGGTGGTCTGATGCGGCGGAATGAGTGACAAAACACGCAGGCCGGGCCTGAGAATCAGGGGTGGTCCGGCCATGTTTTCGGGATCGAATGTCTGAGGGCTGCCGCCGGATCGGGGCGGCCGGGAGGCAGGAGGCAGCGCCGGCCGGGCGCAAAGGGGCAGGGCCGCAGGCGGGGCCGGACGAGGGGGCGCGGTTTCGCCCCGGCAGGTCCGGTCCGGTCGGGCGGAATCCGCAGAGACAGGGCAGGCCGTTCACGATGGCGCAGTCCAAAAAGAACCAGCGCAAGCCGCGCAAGCAGGTCGGTGTGCTGCCGTTCCGCCACGAGGCAGACGGGGCGGTCGGCATCTATCTCATCACCTCGCGTGAGACGCGCCGCTGGGTCATCCCCAAAGGCTGGCCGATGAAGGGCCGCTCGGCGCGCGGTGCCGCCCAGCAGGAAGCCTATGAGGAAGCCGGCCTGATCGGCACCGCCGACAAGACCCTGCTCGGCAGCTACGGCTACGACAAGCGCATGGCCAACGGCGGCTCCGTGCCGTGCGTGGTGCTGGTCTATGCCATGCCGGTGGACCGCCAGCTTGAGGACTGGCCGGAAAAGGACGAGCGCGAAGGCCGCTGGTTTACCCCGGCCGATGCCAGCGCAGCGGTGCAGGAGGACGGCCTCGCAGCCCTTATCCTCGGCTTTGCCGCGGGCGCGGAGGAAGACCCCGTGCCCCCCGATGCCGCGCCGGCGAAGGCGAACGGCAAGACCGCCGGGCCCGGCCACGGAACCCCGCCGGGCAAAGGCGGCGCCCGCAAGGCGGCGCCGAAGAAGGCGGCGCGGGCGCAGGCCGGCGGCGGGGGCTCCACGGCCGAGACCGTGGCGGCAGAGACCGCGGGGGAAGATATTCCAGCGGCCGGGATCGCGGCGGCGGCCTCCGGCGACAGCAAGACGGCCGCCCTTCCGGCCGCGGCCGGCGCACCGTCCGGCAGCACGCCGGGGCCGGTGCCGGACGGTGCGCCTGCTGCGGATGCCGGGGCCCATCTTGGCGCTCTGCCGGCGGCACCGGCCGGCAAAGGCGGCAAAAATG
>NZ_DAISHT010000052.1:9927-20084 GCF_036822375.1 Pseudoxanthobacter sp.
GGCGGCAAAAATGCCGGGCGCAAGGGGGCCGGAGCCGGCGGTGCGGTAAAGGCGGCCGCCCCGAAGGGCGCCGGCAAACCGGCGGGCAAGCCAGCCGGCGGTAAAGCGGCGTCGGGCAAGGCTGCGGCCGGCAAACCGGAGGCCGGCAAACCGGAGGGCGGCAAGGCTGCGACCGGAAAGACGGCGGCCCGCGAGTCTCTCACCGGCAAGTCTCTCACGGGCAAGGCATCGACGGGCAAGGCGTCGACGGGAAAGACGCTTGAGGGCAAGATGCTCGAGGGCAAGACTGCATCGGGCAAGGCGGCATCGGACAAGCCGCTCACGGGCAAGGCGGCTGCAAAGGCCGGTGCCGGCAAGGCCGCCGGCAGCAAGCGCGCCGCCGGGGCGGCGAAATCCCGTGCTGCCGGCCCCGCGCCGGCCGGTGCGGCGTTGCCCGGTGCTGCGCCGCAAAAGTCGGGCGCTGCGAAATCGAAGGCCGGCAAGGGCGCCCGGGATGCGAAGGCGGAGCCCGGTGCCGCCGGCGGCAGCGGGCCGGATGGCGTGCGGCCCGGCAGCGACGGGCTGCCGCACGCCGCCTCCGCGGCCTGAACCGCGCCGTCAGGCGTCGCGGGCGGCCAGCAGCCGGTCTGCGGTGGCCAGCAGGGCATCCACGAACCGGTGGATATCGGCGGCGACCGTGCGGTGGTTCACGAACGCACAGCGGATTGCCAGCGCTCCGCCGATGCGCGTGGTGGAGGGCGCCGCAAGGCCGCTTTCCTGCAGGGCGATGACGACGGCGTGGTTCAGGCCATCGGCATCCCGATCGTCGCGCACGCGGAAGCAGACGACATTGAGCGGCGCGGGGGCGAGCAGTTCCAGCCGCGGTTCGTCCGCGATGCGGGCAACGAGCTCGGCCGCCCGCTCGCAGCAGGCCTCGACCACGCGGCCGAGGGCTTCGGCCCCGTGGGTGCGGATGGTCATCCACACTTTCAGCGCGCGGAAGCTGCGGGACAGATCCGGCCCCAGATCGCACGGCCACGGCGCGCCGGCGGCAAGGCCGCGGGTCTCCTGGCTGAGATAGTCGGCGTTCTGGGCGAAGGTATCGAGCAGCGTCTGCTGATCGCGCACGACGAGGCAGCCGGCGTCGTACTGCACCTGCCCCCATTTGTGGAAATCGAAGGCAGCGGAATCGGCATTGGCGATGCCTTCCACCAGCCCCTTCAGCTTCGGCGACAGCGCGGCAAAGGCACCGAAGGCGGCATCGACATGAAACCACAGGCCGCGCGCCCGGGCGATGCGGGCAAGGCCGGCAAGATCGTCGAAGGCGCCGGAATCGACTGTGCCCGCAGTGCCGGCAATGAGGAACGGCGTCAGGCCGGCATCGAGATCGGCGGCGATCTGCGATTCCAGCGCGCCGAGGTTCATGCGCCGGTCGGCATCGGCGGGAATGCGGCGCAGGCAGTCGGCGCCGATGCCCGCCATGTCCATGGCGCGCGGCAGGCAGGCATGAACGCCGGTCTGCGCATAAGCCACCAGACGGGCCTCGCCCAGCCCGCGCCGGCGCACCGCAGGGCCCAGCATGTGGCGCCGTGCGGCAAGCACGGCCATGAAATTGGCCATCGAACTGCCGGTCACCATCAGCCCGCCGGCGCCGTCCGGAAAGCCCAGCATGCGCGCCGCCCAGCGGATCACCTGCCGTTCAAGCTCGATGGGGGCGTGGTCGCGGCCGCCCAGATTGGCGTTGAGCCCGGCCGCCAGCAACTCGCCCATCATCGCCGCCGGGTTGCCGCCGCCATGCACCCAGCCCATGAACAGCGGGTGCAGGTTGCCGGTGGAATAGGGCGCGATCAGGCGGCTGAAATCCTCATAGGCCGCCTCAAGGCCGGCGGCCTCGTCATCGAGCGGGGCGTGCAGCTCGGCGCGCAGCGCCGCCGGCATCGGCTGCCAGACGGGGCGGTCGCGGACATGGGCGACGTGGTCGATCATGTCGTCAAGCATGCGGTGGGCGAGAGAGCGAAAGGCCGGCCAGTCCCTGGGGTCGAGGTCTGCCTGTACCGGGCCGCGGGGCGTCTCGGGCTCTGTCATGCAAATCGCCTTGTCTCGCCGGCTTGTCTCGCGGCACCGCCGCTCTCACCCCACCATAGGCGAGCCTGCCGGCCGGGCCAACCCGGCACGGCCGCGGGGCGGCGCGGCGGCCGCGGCTGAGCGGCGTACATCAGGGATTGAGGAAATCCGGTCATCGCCGTCTTGCAGGGGCGGCGCCGGCAGGCCATGTTCGGGTCTCCCCGTCCGGCTCGGGGCGGGCCGGTCCCCTTGCACGGCAACCCGAATCAGAGTTCGTCACCATCGCGAAGCGGTGACGGTCCGGTGCAGGGCCACAGGGCCGGCCGCAAACGGCAGGGCCCGGCACGGGCTGGTGTCTGCGCAGAAGCCGTCGAAGCGCTTTGGAGGATCGGGAGTGGGCCGCGCCACGCTGCAGGATGTCGCCAGACAGGCGGGAGTAAGCGTTGCGACCGTGGATCGCGTGCTGAACCGGCGCCCGGGCGTGCGCGCCGACACTGTCCGGCGGGTTGAGGAGGCGGTCGACCGGCTGGGCTACCGGCCCGATCCGCTGGCGGCCCGGCTTGCCCGTGCAACGCGGCTGCGGTTCTGTTTCCTGCTGCCCACCCGCAACACGTCCTTCGCCTCCATGCTGGTCAGCGAGGCGTCGTCGGCGGCCGGCTGGCTGGCCGATCAGCGCGCGGAAATCGATGTCTGCCGCGTCGATGTGTTCGATCCCTTCGTGCTGGCCGCGGCTCTCGACACCCTCGATCCCTGCTATCAGGGCGTTGCGCTGGTGGCGCTGGACCATCCGGCGGTGCGCGAGGCGATCGACGGGCTGGTGGCGCGCGGCGTCACGGTGGTGACGGTGGTTTCCGATGTGCCGGCCTCGCGGCGTCAGCACTTCGTCGGCATCGACAACTCCGCCGCCGGCCGCACCGCGGGCACGCTGATGGTGCGCCTCAACCGCGGCCGCAAGGGGGCTATCGGCGTCATCGCCGGGTCGTTCGCCCTGCGCGATCAGGCCGAGCGGCTGTTCGGCTTCCAGCAGGTGGTTTCCGCCCATTTCCCCGACATGGTGGTGCTGCCGCCGCGCGAGACGCGCGACGATTTCGACCTCAACCGCGCGGTTGCCGGCGACATGCTGGCCGAGCGGCCGGACCTGATCGGCATCTATTCCCTCGGCGCCGGCAACCGCGGCATCGTTGCCGCGCTGGAGGCGAGCGGCCGGGCGCAGGATGTGGTCTTCATCGGCCATGAACTGACCGCCCATTCGCGCGCCTGGCTGATGTCCGGGGCGATGGACGTGGTGATCGACCAGAACCCCGGCCACGAGATTCGCTCCGCCGCCCGCGTGCTGGTGGCCCACGCCACCGGCGTGCCGCTTGTGGAAGGGCAGGAGCGCATCCGCATCGGCATCTACATCCGCGACAATCTGCCCTGAGCCGGCGGCGGCCCGGCCGATGGGCGCCCCTCATGCCCGGCCTGCCCGGCGGTGCGTCGTCGGGTTGAAATGTTATATCATTCAGGAGGTTGAGCCGCCCCGGCGACATGTTTAGCCGGCGGCGTTCACGGCGCTGACATGCACGCTGCCTATCTTCCGCCGCAATCGCCGGCCGCCCCGCAAGGGGTTCGCCGGCCGGTTGTTTCCGGGCTCCGTTCCCGATCCGGTTCCCTTGTCAGCAAATTGGCGGACGACATGCGACACTCCTGGCTGGCAGCCCTTGCGCTTGCCCTCATTCCGGCCACGGCCATCATTCCCGGTGTGGCTTTTGCCCAGACCGGCGAGACCAAGCAGCTTGAGGCTGACGACGGCACCGCCACCAAGATTTTCCCGATCAACCGCGCCACGCTGCTCTCCGGCGGCAAGTTCGACCTCAAGGTCGAGTTCCCGGCGGTGGTGAAGGAAGGCGATATCCGCCTCACCGTGGGCGGCAAGCCGTTCGCCGAGGTCTTCCGGGAAAAGCCGGTCTATATCGAGAACGAGAACGGCAAGGACGGCTCTTCGCTGGTGCTGAAGCAGGTCTCCATCGAGATCCCCGGCGACTATACCGTTGAGGCGGAAGGCAAGGGCGCGGACGGCAAGACCTACCGCTCCAGCGTGAAGTGGGATGTGTTCGGCACGCCGCAGCATGCCCGCGCGAAGAACATCATCTTCCTGCTCGGCGACGGCATGACCGTTTCCATGCGCACCGGCGCGCGCATCATGTCCAAGGGCAATACCGAGGGCAAGGCGAACGCCCGGCTGAACATGGACACCCTGCCGGCGATGGCCTTCATCGGCACGTCGTCGACCGACTCGATTGCCGCCGACAGCGCCAACACCATGTCGGCCTACATGACGGGCCAGAAGTCGGCCGTGAACGCACTCGGCGTCTACGCCACCCGCGCCAAGAGCTCGCTCGACCAGCCGCATCAGGAAACCATCGCCGAAGCGATCCGCCGCGCCGCGCCGGAAAAGTCCATCGGCATCGTCTCCAACGCCGAGATCGAGGACGCCACCCCGGCGGCCGTCGTCTCCCACACCCGCCGCCGCGCCGACAAGCCGGAAATCGTCGGCATGTTCTACGACGTGAAGCCGGACGTGATCCTCGGCGGCGGCTCGGCCTATTTCCTGCCCAAGAGCACGCCGGGCTCCAAGCGCAAGGACGAGACCGACTACATCGCCAAGTTCCGCGAGGCGGGCTATCCGTTCGTTGCCGACAAGCACGAACTGGCGAAGGTGGCCGGCGAGCCGGGCACGGAGAAGGTGCTGGGCCTGTTCTCCACCGGCAACATGGAAGGCACCGTCAACATGCAGCTCGGGCTTGAGGGGGCCAAGAAGTTCCCCGACCAGCCGAGCGAAGTGGAGATGATGAAGGCCGCCCTGAACATCCTTGAGAAGGACAAGGACGGCTTCTTCCTGATGGTGGAAGGCGCTCTGATCGACAAGTATGAGCACCCGCTCGATTTCGATCGCGCCATGGTCGAGACCATCACCTTCGACAAGCTGGTCGGCATCGCGCAGGATTATGCGAAGACGCATCCCGATACGCTGATCATCGCCACCGCCGACCACACCCACGGCGTTTCGATCATCGGCACCGTCGATGACGACAAGCCGGGCACCGTGGTGCCCGAGGTCAGCAACAACGCGCAGGTGACCGGTTCGGAAACCATCACCCCCGGCATCGCCATGCGCGAAAAGGTCGGCACCTATCAGGACGCCGGCTTCCCGAACTACACCGACAAGGACGGCGACGGCTATCCGGACACCATCAACGTCAGCCGCCGTCTGGCCGTGTTCTCCAACAACTTCCCGGATTACTACGAGACCTTCCGTCCCAAGATGGACGGCACCTTCGTGCCGGCCGTGAAGAACGAGAAGGGCGAGTATGTGGCGAACGAGGCCTACAAGACCGTGCCCGGCGCGGTGCTGCGCATCGGCAACACGCCGCGCTCGGAAGACACCGGCGTTCACGCGGTCGACGACGTGGTGCTGCAGGCGCAGGGCCCGGGTTCGGAAATGCTCCGCGGCTACATGGAGAACTCCGACGTGTTCCGCGTGATGGCCGACGTGTTCGCCCTCGGTGCGAAGAACTGAGAGCCGGCCTGACCGGCTTGGCGGGACCGGCCTTTCGCCGGTCCCGTTTGCGTTTGCGGAGGAATGCGATGACAGGCGGTGCAACGGGTCTGAGCCGGCGCGGCTTTCTGGCGCTTGGCGGTCTCGGTCTGGTTCTGGCCGGCGGCGGGCCGGTGCAGGCGGCCCTGCCGCGCCTCGGCTTCGACGAGCTTTACGGCAAGGTCAGCGTTCTCGGCCTGACGCTGTCCGACAAGCTGAAGGCCCTGACCGGGCAGCCGGTGGCGATGCGCGGCTTCATGGCCCCGCCGCTGAAGGCGGAGGCGAAGTTCTTCGTGCTGTCTTCCACGCCGCTGTCGATCTGCCCGTTCTGCTCGTCGGATGCGGACTGGCCGGAGGATATCGTCGTCGTCTACCTCAGCGAGAAACAGACCTTCGTGCAGTATAACGCCCCCATCGACGTGGAGGGCACGCTGGAGGTCGGCTCGTGGACCGATCCGGAGACCGGTTTCGTCAGCCTCATCCGCCTGACGGCGGCGCGCTTCTCTCCGGCCTGAGGTATCGCCATGGTTTCGCTCCGGCTTGAAGCCGTCACGGTGTCCTTTCCCGGCCTCGCGGCTCCGGTGCTGGACGTGCCGCGGCTCGATATCGCCGCCGGCGAGGCGGTGGCCATTACCGGGCCGTCGGGCTCCGGCAAGTCGACGCTGGTCAACGTGATCACCGGGCTGGAAAAGCCGGCTTCCGGGCGGGTGATGTGGGGCCGGCACGATCTGGCGGCCATGGGCGAGGCGGCGCGCGACCGCTTCCGTGCGGAGACTGTCGGTCTCGTCATGCAGGATTTTCATCTCTTCGCCGGGCTGAGCGCACTGGAAAACGTGCTGCTGCCGGCGCGGCTGCGCGCCTTTCGCCTGCCGGCGGAAGCGGGCGGGCGGGCGCTGGCGCTGCTGGCGCGCGTCGGCATCGCGCGGCCGGAACAGCCGGTGGAAACGCTGTCGCGCGGCGAGATGCAGCGCGTGGCGGTGGCCCGTGCCCTGCTGCGCCGGCCGAAAGTGATCGTGGCCGACGAGCCGACCGCCAGCCTCGATGCCGCGGCGGGCGGGGTGGTCGCCGGTCTGATGGCCGACCTTGCGGCCGAGGAGGGGGCGATGCTGATCGCGGTCACCCATGACGACCGGCTGGTGCGGCGCATGGCCCGCATCATCCGGCTGGAGGCGGGCCGGATCGTGGCCGATGCCCGCGCGGAGGCCGCGGCATGATCCCGTTTCATCTGATTGCAGCCGATCTGAAGCGGCTGTGGGTCGGCGGGGTGGTGATCGTGCTGCTGATCGCCTTTGCCACCGCGCTGGGCGTGGCGGTCACGCTTCAGGAGCGCGCGCTGCGGCTCGGCAGCGCGCGGGCGGCGGACCGCTTCGACCTCGTCGTCGGCGCGCCGGGCAGCGAAACGCAACTGGTGCTCTCGGCGGTGTTTCTGGAGCCCGCGCCGCTGCCGCTGGTCAGGGGCAGCGTGCTGGCCGCTCTGTCGCGCGATCCGCGCGTGGCGTGGGCGGCCCCGGTCGGCTTCGGCGACAGTTTCGAGGGCCTGCCCGTGGTCGGCTCCACCGCGCAGTTCGTGGCGGCCGGCGGCGCGCTGACGGAGGGCCGGGTGTTCAGCCGCCTGAACGAGGCGGTGGCGGGGGCGCTGGCGCCGCTGCAGATCGGCGACATCGTCAAGCCGATGCACGGCCTTGCCGGTGAAGGCGGACACACCCACACCGAACTTGCCTACACCGTGACCGGCCGCATGGCGCCGACCGGCACGCCGTGGGACCGGGCGATCCTCGTGCCCATCGAGGCGGTGTGGCGCATCCACGGGCTCGGCGGCCCTCATCACGACGAGGCCGGGGCCACCGGCGCGGCTCATGAGGCAGATCACGGCAGCGAAGCAGATCACGATCATATAGCGGATCATGATCATGAGACGGATCACGATCATGCCGCAGACCGGGACGCCGCCGCGCCCGATCATCCCGGCCCGCCCTGGGCCGACGACAGCCCCGGCGTGCCGGCCATTCTCGTCAAGCCGAAGTCCATTGCCGATGCCTATCGGCTGCGCCACGACTATCGCCGTGGCGAAGGCACGCTCGCCGTGTTCCCGGCGGAGGTGCTGACCCGGCTCTATGCCACGCTGGGCGACGTGCGCTCGGTGCTGACCGTCATCGCGCTCGGCACCGAGGCGCTGGTGGCGGCGGCGGTGATGCTGGTGACGGTGGTGCATCTTTCGCAGCGGCGGCGGCAGATCGGGGCGCTGCGGGCGCTGGGCGCGCCGCGGGTTTCGATCTTTGCGCTGGTGTGGATCGAGATCCTCGCGCTGGTGGCGGCGGGCATCGCCGCCGGCTTCGCGCTCGGCTATGTCGCCGCCCGCATCATCTCCGCCGCCTTCACGCAGAAAAGCGGCGTGGCGCTGCCGGTGGAATTCGTGGCCGGCGACTGGGCCTTTGCCGGCCTGCTGCTGCTGGTGGCGGCGGTCATTGCCGCGGTGCCGGCCGCCATGGCTTATCGCCAGCCGGCGGCGGCTGCGCTGCGCGGTTGATGCGGGATCACGGATAAAACACGCCGGAACGCTTTAAAGCGTTCCGGCGGCGGTGCGAATCCACCGCGTGAAGCCGCGCACCAGCGACGAGCCGGCGCGCTGCTCGTGGTAGACGATGAAATAGGCCTTGTCGGTGGAAAGCGGCAGGTCGAACAGGATCTCCAGCCGGCCCGACTTCAGCTCCTCTTCCACCAGAAAACGCGGCACGAGGGCCACGCCGAGGCCGGCGACCGCGGCCTGTGCGATCATGGAGAACTGCTCGAACCGCGGCCCGCGGCGGGCGGCTGCGGCATCGAGCCCGGCCTTCTCGAACCAGTCGCCCCACGCCGTCGGCCGCGTGCTCTGGTGCATCAGCGTGGCCCGGGCCAGATCGGCCGGGCGTTCGATACCGTGGCGGGCGCGAAAGCCCGCGCCCACCACCGGCACCATCTCCTCGCGCATCAGCGGTTCGCAGATCGCCCCCGGCCAGGTCGGCGCGCCGAAATGAATGACCGCATCGAACGGCTCGGCCCCGAGGTCGAAGGGCGTGAGGCGGACGGTGAAGTTCACCGTCACGTCGGGATGGGCGGCGAGGAAATCCGGCATGCGCGGCATCAGCCAGCGGGTGGCGAAGGTGGGCAGCACCGCAAGGTTCAGCGTGCCCGCCCCGCCGGCAAAGGCGGAGACGCGGTGGGTGGCCTCGGTCAGGTCGTGCAGCAGGCGCGTGACGTCGCTGAAATAAAGCCGGCCGGCATCCGTCAGCACCACGCGCTGGCGCACGCGCTCGAACAGCATCACACCGGTCAGGTCCTCCACCTGCCGGATCTGCCGGCTGACGGCGCCCTGCGTGAGGTTCAGCTCGGTCGCCGCACGCGAAAAGCTGCCGTGCCGCGCCGCGCTCTCAAAGGCCTGAAGCGCGGCAACGGAGGGCAGGCGGCCCCGGCTCATGACCGCGGTTTTCCTGTCGCGGCAGGCAGATGGCGGCAGGCCGGGCAGAGCGCGTTCATGCAGGGTCATTCCAAAAGCTCATGATCCTTTGACAACATATCGCTTTACGGCGCAACAGGGCGCAGAAATATTTGCCCCTCAGTCCGGCCCGGCCGGCAGGAACGGAAGGAACGATCATGAGCGCGGAAACCGCAGGCGCCCTTGCAACCGAGACGGCGGAGATCCTCGCCCGGCTGGGCGTGGACCCGGCGGCGCTTTCCGGCGGCACGCTTGCCGTTTCCTCCCCGATCACCGGCGAAGTGATCGCCTGCCTGACCGAGACCACCCCGGCCGGCGCCGCAGCGGTGATCGCATCGGCCCACGAGGCCTTTCTGGCGTGGCGCAGCGTGCCGGCGCCGCGGCGCGGCGAGCTGATCCGCCTGCTCGGCGAGGAACTGCGCGCCGCCAAGGCCGATCTCGGCCGCCTCGTCACCCTCGAGGCCGGCAAGATCGTGTCCGAGGGCCTCGGCGAGGTGCAGGAGATGATCGACATCTGCGATTACGCGGTCGGCCTCTCCCGCCAGCTGTTCGGCCTTTCCATCGCCACCGAGCGGCCGAGCCATCGCATGGCCGAAACCTGGCATCCTCTGGGGCCTGTCGGCGTGGTCACGGCCTTCAACTTCCCGGTGGCGGTGTGGTCGTGGAATGCGGCGATTGCGCTGGTGTGCGGCGATTCCGTCATCTGGAAGCCGTCGGAAAAGACCCCGCTCACCGCGCTGGCGGTAACGGCGCTGTTCGCGCGTGCGGCAGAGCGCTTCGGCGGCGTGCCGGCGGGGCTTGCCGGCCTGCTGATCGGCGGGCGCGACATCGGCGAGGCGCTTGTGAACGATGCCCGCGTGCCGCTGGTCTCGGCCACCGGCTCCACCGCCATGGGCCGCATCGTGGGGCCGAAGCTGGCGGCCCGCTTTGCCCGCGCGGTGCTGGAGCTGGGCGGCAACAACGCCGCCATCGTCTGCCCCTCCGCCGATCTCGATCTTACGGTGCGCGCCGTTGCCTTTGCCGCCATGGGCACCGCCGGCCAGCGCTGCACCACGCTGCGCCGCC
>NZ_DAISHT010000053.1:0-19989 GCF_036822375.1 Pseudoxanthobacter sp.
AGATGCTGCCGAAGGCGCGGATGGTGCCATAGATGCCGGTGCCGCCGATGCCGCGGTCTTCGTCCGGCGTGGCGGCATAGATGCGGGAGCCGGTGCCGCCGATGCCCTGATCGCGCGGCTCGGACCCGGCCTGACCGCGGCCGGCGAGCCCCGTCAGCCCGGCCAGAAGCGACGCGGCACCGAGCAGGATGCCACGCCGTGTTGGGAAGAACGGGCTGGTCACGGAGCCCCCTCTTGCCCGTCCGCATCGGACGCGGCAGCCTGCGGCTCATCTTCCACATAGATATAGACACCGAAATTCCAGCGGCTGCTGCCGCCGGCATCGGTGCGGCATGCGGCGTGGGCCTCGCGGTTGGCCGCCGTCAGCGCATCGATGGCAAGGGTGCGGGAAGAGGCGGCAAGCGCCCGGGCAAGCTGCGGCGACAGGCCGTCATAATGCACGGCCCGTTCCAGAAAGCGCGGCTGCGGCCCCAGCACGTTGGCCACCGCGGCGGCCGCATGGTCGTGCAGGTTGCGGCCGAAATAGTGCAGCCGCGCCGCATCGTCGCCGCGCGGCACGAACGCCATTTCCGTCAGGTTCAGGCGGTCCTCGCCATCGATCACGACAAGGCCGCTGTCCAGCCACTCATCCAGCACGGCGCGCGGGCGCACATCGCGCGTCACCGCGCCGACGAGGGCCTCGAAAGACGGCTCGCCCTCGCCCGCCTGCCGCGGCAGGGGCAGCGGATGGCCAAGGGCATCGCAATAGCCCGGCTCGGCCAGCCAGCGGGCAATGATGCGGCTGGTGCGCGACAGCGTGGTGGGCACGGTGTTCACCGGCGCCCCGGCGCCGCGCAGGCGGTGCACCTCCTTGCGGTGAATGCCGGTCAGAAGGCTCACGCGGCTGTCGGTCTGCTCCTTGCCGGGCAGCGCAAACTCGTGCTCGGCCACGTTCACATAAAGCTCGCGCAGCAGGTCGGCGAGCGCGGGAAAGGTGATGCCGCTGCGGATCATCAGCCGCACCAGCGGGCGCAGCACGCGCGCCAGCGGCCCGTGCAGCTTGTCCGCCGCGGGCGGCGCGCTGACCGGCTCGGAACGGGACGCGGGATCCGAAGGTGCGTTCGACATGGGGCGCACCATAGCCACAAGCCGCGTGGGCATCAATCCCACAAAAATGCGCCGACGGGCTTGCGTGGGTATTTTTCCCACGATATGAAGAAGGCGGAAGGGACGCCGGACCGCAGCCGGCCCCCTTCTTCGCCGGTCCCGTGCAGGCAACACCCTTCTTGCCCCCAAGTTGCCCGCGCGGGACCGGCCCCTTTCCCTGAATTTCGCTGCAGCCCCGGAGCTGATCGTGATCGTCGCAGGTGGCGTTGTCGTCGCCGGCATATGGGCCGGTCTTGTCCTTGTCGCGACGTGCGGCCTCGGCCGGGCAACCGCCTCGCTGCCGCCGGCGCGGATCGGCCGCGGGCGGCTGCGCCCGACCTGCGGAAAGGCCGCCCGATGATCCGCACGCTCCGCCGCTGTCCGCGCCTCTCCGCCATCCATCCGCTGCGCCTCGGCATGACGCTGTGTGCCGTGTCGCTTGCCGCGCTGGTGGCCTCCGCCATGGCCGAAGCCCCGGCCGGCGACGGCGATGCGCTGGTGACCCATGCCCGGCTGATCGAACCCGGCACCGCCGCGGCTGCCCGGCAGCTGAGCTGGGTGGGCGCCTGGTCCGCCCCGCCGGTGCCGCCCCCGCGCGACGGCGAAGCGGCCGGAAAGCTGGAAAAGCTGAAGAACTACCTCACCGGCGAAACCGAGACCCTGACGGCCAACTCCACCGTCCGTTCCACGGTGACGCTGACCACCGGCGGCAATTTCGTCCGCATCCGGCTGTCGAACTATTACGGAACCGGCCCGCTTGAGGTCGGCGGCGCCAGCCTTGCCCCCGGCGCGGACCCGGCCGCCCTTGTTCCCGGCACCCTTCGCCGCGTCACGTTCGGCGGTGCAACCGGCGTCAGCGTGCCGCCCGGCGCCAGCATCGTCAGCGATGCGGTGCCGCTTTCGGTTGGCGCGTCGGCGGCGCTGACGGTATCGCTGCACCTCACCGGCAAGCTGCCGGCGGTGCCGAGCCAGCATGCCCAGAGCACGCGGGCCAGCCTGATCGTGCCCGGAAACGCCATCGCCATGGCCGAGATCGGCGAGGCGCGCGTTACCCCGGAGATCTATTTTCTGAGCGGGATCGATGTCGCCGGCGGGCCGGCCACCGATGCCATCGCGGTGCTGGGAGATTCGCTCAGCGACGGCGGCGACGGCCGCTGGCCGGCGCTGCTGGCCCGGCGGCTGGACGATGCCGGCCAGCCGACCGGCGTGCTCAACCAGGCCATTGCCGGCAACCGCGTCACCGCCAATGCCGATCCGCAGGTGCCGGCCAGCGGCCCCGGGGCGCTGTCCCGCTTCGAGCGCGACGTCATCGGGCAATCCGGCGTGCGCCATCTCGTCGTCTTCGAAGGCATCAACGACATCGGCGCGGCACGGGAGGGAACCCTCGCCGCCGACGACCTGATTTCCGTCTACGAACAGATCATCGCCCGCGCTCACGAAGCCGGCCTCCGCGTGCATGTCGCCACGCTCACCCCCTCAATCGGCGCGGCCTATGCCGGTTATGCCTCGCCGCAGAAGGACCGCGTGCGGCGCGCGGTGAACGACTGGATCCGCACCAGCCCGCTCATCGACAGCGTCATCGACACTGCCCGCATCGTGGCCGATCCGGCCGATCCCTCGCGCCTCAACCCCGCCTACGATATCGGCGACCATCTGCATCTCAACAGCGACGGGCAGGCGGCGGTTGCGGCCGCGTTCGATCTCGGCGCTTTCGGCAGTGCCCGCGAGACCGCATTCGTGCCGGCCCTGAAGAACTGAAGCCCGCGGATATTGTCCGTTCCGTCCGGCCGCAGGGCTGGACAATCGCCGGACACTCGGCAACATTTGCCGGGCATCGGGCCGGCAGCGTCATCCCCCTCTTCCCCCCTCCCCGGCGGGGTCGCGACCGGCCGTCCCGGGCCTCATGTCTCGACATCGGCACCCGTCCGCTCCGCCCTGCCCCCCGGCCGTCTTCCTCCGCCGGCAGGCGGTTCCGTTCGGCGGACGGCGGCCGCAAGGGAGTTCTTTCTGATGACCGAAGCCAATTCGCGCGCGGCCGAGCAGCCGATCAATCCCGTCTTTCTGGAGCGCTGGTCGCCGCGCGCCATGACGGGCGAGCCGATCAGCCGCGAAGAGCTGCTGACGCTGTTCGAGGCCGCCCGCTGGGCGCCGTCTGCCTACAACGCCCAGCCGTGGCGCTTCATTTATGCCCTGCGCGATACGCCGGCCTGGGAGACGTTCCTCAACATCCTGATTCCGTTCAATCAGGGCTGGGCGAAAAATGCAGCCGCGCTGGTGGTGATCGTCTCCGACAGCGAAATGCTGCCGCCCGGTTCCGACAAGCCGGTGCCCTCCCACAGCCACTCCTTCGATGCCGGCGCGGCGTGGGCCTCGCTCGCGCTGCAGGCCGTGCATTCGGGTCTGGCCGTGCATGGCATGACCGGGATCGACTTCGCCAGGGCGGCGGCCGATCTCGGCGTGCCGGCAAGCTGGCGCGTCGAGGCGGCGGTGGCCATCGGCAAGCAGGCCGACAAGTCGGTGCTGCCGGAAGGCCTGGCTGCCCGCGAGGCGCCCTCGGGCCGCAAGCCGCTGGCCGAAATCGTCTCGGAAGGCCGCTTCTGAGGCAGCCCCCCGCACCGGAAAAACGACACAGGGCGGCCCGGCGGGCCGCCCTTTTTTTTCCTCGCGTCCGGCCTCGCTGCCGGTCAGACGAAGTCCGCCTCGATGCGGCTCGCAGCCGGGCTGCCGGCAAGGCAGGGCGAGACGAACAGGTAACCCTTCCACGCACCGTGGGCCGTGCGCACCGCCACCACCGACCAGAAGCCGACCAGCATGGCAATCAGCGCGGCGCCGGCCAGCGCAAAGGCCTCCAGATGGGTGGTGCGGGCCAGAGCCAGCGTGGCGAGCGAATAGACGCCGAGCGGGAAGGTGAAGCCCCACCAGCCGATGTTGAAGGGCATGCCGTCGCGCAGGTAGCGCACCGTCTTCAGCATCGCCAGTCCCAGCCACCACAGCCCGTAGCCCCACAGCATCAGCCCGCCGATGAGGCCGAGCCCGAAAGCCACGTCGCCCGCGCCGCCAAGCCCCGCCGCCGCAAAGACCGGCCGCGCATCCGTTCCCATCAGCAGCAGGCCGAGAGCGCCGGTGCCGATCGGCCCGAGGGCCAGCCAGCCCGAGGCGGCCATGTCGCGGGCCGGCAGCTTGTGCAGCGCCAGCCGCAGAATGAGGATCACCAGAATGCTCATCGCCACCGGCACCGACAGCGCCCACAGCACATAGCTGAAGATCAGCGTGGGGAAGGCCGCTTCCGCCGCCAGATGCGGCACCAGCTGGGCGCCGGTCACGGCGGCAACCTCGCAGGCCACCACCGGCAGCAGCCACACCGCCGTCATGCGCTCGATGGCATGTTCCTGCCGGGTGAACATAAAGAACGGGATCAGCAGCCCCGCCGCCACCGACATCGCCACATCGACATACCACAGCGCATGCACCACCGGCACCACCGCGCCCTCGCCCCACAGCGGAATGCCGAAGGCGAGGCCGCCGTTGAGGATGGTGGCCAGCCCCATCGGGATCGCGCCGAAGAACATCGACACCACCGAGTGGCTGAAGATGCGCCGCGCGCCGTCGAAGAAGAAAATCCAGCGGGCGGTGTAGGCGAGCGAAAACAGCACGAACAGGCCGATATCCAGCAGCCACAGCGCACGCCCGATTTCGTGCTGGGCCGGAAAGCCGAACGGAAACTGTGCCAGCGCCAGCGCCACCACACCGGTGCCCATGGTGACCGTGAACCAGTTCGGCGTGAACTGGCGCACCGCCTCGCGCAGGCGCCGGCCCGGCGCACCCGCGCCCGCAGCGCCGGGGTGCCCGATGAGGGAGAAATTGTCCAACGGGAGGCTCATCGCCGCCACTCCTGAATTCATTTTCTGCGCAGAGCCTAGTTGCGCAGAACCGTTTTCTCCAATTCATTGTTCCGGTTAAAATGATCGCATGATCCGATCGATCATTCCGCCGCAGCGGATGGCCTTCCGGGAGCCGGATTCCAATGACCCTTGAGCAGCTGCGCATCTTCGTGGCGGTGGCCGAGCGCCAGCATGTGACGCGCGGTGCCGCCGCCCTCAATCTGGCGCAGTCGGCCGCCAGCGCGGCGATTTCGGCGCTGGAGGCCAGCCACGGCACCCGCCTGTTCGATCGCGTCGGCCGCGGCATCGTGCTGACGGAGGCCGGGCGGGTGTTTCTCGGCGAGGCGCGCGCCGTGCTGGCGCGGGCGGAGGCGGCCGGGCGGGTGCTGGCAAGCTTCGGCGCGCTGGAACGCGGCAGCCTTGCCGTCCACGCCAGCCAGACCATCGCCAGCTACTGGCTGCCGCGCCATCTGGTGGCCTTCCGCCGCGCCTTTCCGGGCGTCGCGCTGTCGCTTTCGGTCGGCAACACCGCCGAAGTCGCCGCGGCCGTGGAGGAGCGGGTGGCCGAAGTCGGCTTCGTCGAGGGCGCGGTCGAAAGCCCGTTGCTGGAAGCCGTGCCCGTGGCGCGCGATCACCTCATCGTGGTGGTGGCGCCGGATCATCCGTGGGCAACGCGCAAGGGGCTGCAGCCGGCCGATCTGATGACCGCCGGCTGGGTGGTGCGGGAAGCCGGTTCGGGCACCCGCTCCGCCTTCGAGGATGCGCTTCGCGCCGGCGGCCTCGATCCGCAACAGCTCGAAATCGCCATGCAGATGCCCACCAACGAGGCCGTGCGGGCAGCCGTGGAGGCCGGCATGGGCGCGGCCGCCCTTTCCGGGTCGGTCGCCGCCGGTGCGCTGGAGGCGGGACTGCTGGCGGCCGTCGACATTCGCCTGCCGCCGCGCACCTTCAGCGTCCTGACCCACCGCGAGCGCCAGCCGAGCCCGTTGTGTGCCGCTTTCCTCGGCCGCATCGTGCGGGGCGCCGGCGGGCCGTGAGCACCGCCATATTTACGAGCCTCTTTATATACGATAACAGGAATATAAATTCCGCCCGGCGCGCGCTGCCGGTGCGCATGCGGAAATGACGCCCGACCATGGCTCCGATGACCCTTCCCTCCGTCGACGACACCACCGGCCGGCTGGCCCGGCACAATGCCCGCGTGCTGATGGTGGCGCAGGCCCTTGGCGGCGCGAGCCCGCCCATCGTGGTTTCGCTCGGCGGCCTGATCGGGCAGATGATGGTGCCGGGCTCCGCCCTCGTGACGCTGCCGATCAGCCTGTTCAATCTGGGCCTTGCCGCCGGCGCGCTGCCCGCTGCCTTTCTGATGCGCCGCTTCGGCCGCCGGGCGGGCTATCTGACAGGGGCGCTGATCGGTGCGGCGGCCGGGCTCATCGCCACGGCCGGCATCGTGCTCGGCCTGTTCTGGCTGTTCTGCCTCGGCACCACGGTTGCCGGGGCCTATGGCTCCTATGTGCAGAGCTATCGCTTCGCGGCAACGGACAGCGCGCCGCCGGCGCTGCGCGCCCGGGCGATCTCGCTCGTCATGATCGGCGGGCTGTTCTCGGCCGTCATCGGTCCGCAACTGGTGATCTTCACCCGCGATGCGATGCCCGGTCAGCCGTTCGCCGGCAGCTTCGTGAGCCAGACCGGGCTCGCGCTGCTGGCCCTTCCGGTGCTGGCGCTGCTGCGGGCCCCGGCCATCGCCGCCCAGCCGCGCGGCGGCGGCGGCCGGCCGCTGCGCCGCATCCTCATCAACCCGCGCTTCATGCTGGCGCTCGCCGCCGGCATCGTCTCCTACGGCCTCATGACCTTTCTGATGACAGCCGCGCCCATCGCCATGGTCGGCTGCGGCCACACCGTGGGCGAGGCCGCGCTGGGCATCCAGTGGCATGTGCTGGCCATGTTCGCGCCCAGCTTCCTGACCGGGCGCATCATCGCCCGCTTCGGCAAGGAACTGGTGACCGCCGCCGGGCTGGTGCTGATTGCCGTTTCCGCCCTTGCCGCGCTGCGCGGCACGGGGGTGGCGGATTTCTGGGCCGCGCTGGTGCTGCTGGGCGTCGGCTGGAATTTCGGCTTCATCGGCGCAACCGCCATGATTGCCGATTGCCATGACGAACAGGAGCGCGCCCGTGTGCAGGGCGCCAACGATTTCCTGCTGTTCGGCTCGGTCGCCATTGCCTCGTTCCTGTCCGGATCGCTGCTGCATTCCGGCGGCTGGCAATGGCTGAACGGGCTGGTCTTTCCCGTCGTCGCGCTGGTTCTGGTGCCGCTTCTGGTGGTTGCGGCCCGCCGGCAGAAGCGCATCGCCCCCCTCTGAAACCGGCCCGTCCGCCGGGCAGCACAAGGAGAAAAACCATGCGAACCGAGAAGCTCGGCTCTGCCACGCTGGAAAACTGGTCGCCGGCGGAGGTCAAGGCCGCCCTCGACCGCCACGAGATCACGCTGATCGACGTGCGCACGCCCGAGGAATATGTCCACGGCCACATCGAAGGCGCGCTGCTGGCGCCGATGCAGTCGGTCGGGCCGCTCGACCTGCCGATGGCGGGCGGCAAGCCCGTGGTGCTGCACTGCGGCTCGGGCAAGCGCTCGGCCATGGTTGCCATGGCCTGCGCCGAGGCTGGCTTTACGGGCCTTGCCCACATGGAGGGCGGTTTCATGGCCTGGCGCGCGGCCGGCCTGCCCTATGTCGCCCTCGATCCCTCAACCGGCGCGCCGCGCCGCACGACGGACCGCTGAGGGTCTGCTGACCGCTGAGGACAGTGCAGCCCGGCCGGGCTTTGCCGGCCGGGCTGCCGCTGCGCGGCCTGCTGTCACGCGGCCTGTTGTCAGTTGCGCCAGGCGCGGGTGTGGCCGTGCGCATTGCCATAAGGCCCGACGGTGACGCCGCGATTGACGCAGCCGCCGCCGTTGGGCCCGTTGACGCACTTCGTGTTGCCATAGTGCCGCGGCGGCACCGGTGCCGGCGCCGGCCGGTAATAGCGGTTCCACTGGCCATACCACGGCCGGCCGACATAATGGGTGTTCCAGTAGGCCTGCGAGAAGCCGACCACGGCAAGGCCCATGGCGGCGGCAACCGCCGGGCTGAACGCCGCCGGCTGGCCGGCCTGCACCACCTGCAGATAACCCGCGGCAATCCAGCCGCGCGCCGAGCCCCACGACGAATCGCACCACGTATAGCCGCTGAGGCAGCCGTAGATGGTCACCGAAGCGCCGCGCGGCACGCTGCCGACGGCGGGATAGTTCGTGCCCGGCCCCGCCCGCAGGTTGACATTGCCGGTGGTCACCGCCGGAGAGGCGGCCTGCGCCGGCGCGGCGGCACCAATGCCGAGAAGCCCGGCCATAACACCGGCCAGCGCCGCGGCGATGCCGCCGGTTCGCCGTGCCGCGGAGTGCTTCTCACCGTCCGCAGGGAAAGAAGACATCATCGTTCCAGCCTCATCGCAGTTGCGGGTCTCTGGCCTGCCTGCCGGCGGCAGAAACCGGGAATGGGTCTTTAATGTGCCGAATTGCCGGCCCGCTAGCCACAGCAAAGGCCGGCCGGCGCGCAATTGCCGCCCGTTTGCCCACCGGAGCGGCAGCCGCGACCGGCGCGGCCGGCCGTTCGGCGGGCTCAGGGCCGCGGCGCGGGTTGGCCCGGGGTTTGCGTAGACGCAGGTGTCTTGCCGGCCCCGGCCGGACCGGCCGTCTGCGGCAGCCGGTCGAGCGCAGTGCGGCAGGCGGGAGAAAGGGCGGCCCTGTTCTGCTGCATGCAGGCAAGGACGCGCCCGCCGCCGGGGCGGACGCTGGCGCAGTGGGTGGCGTAGTCGCTGCGGCAGGCCTTTTTCAGCGTGGCGGCGGCATCGCCTGCGGCCTGTGCGGAGCCGGCGGAGAAGCCGGCCGCGGCCGCCGCCATCAGGACAAGCCGCCGGAGGCGGCGCGGGACAACGGGGAGAGACGACCGATGCGGGGCAATCATGATTTTCATCCTGCTGATGCGCCGGGGCTGCGGTTCCGTCACGGGTCACTGCCGGGCCCCGGGCAAATGCTGATGCTGCGATAACGCAGCACCCGGCGATCTCCTTCGCCGGAGAATATCGTTTCGGCCTGCATCGCCCGTTCGCGGCCCGGTGCCGGCGCCTTGCCTTCGCCTGCCGACGGTTGCGTGCATGAAGATCGTCCTGCTTTCCGACACCCACCTCGATGCCACGGATGGCCGCGTGGCCGGTCTCGATCCGCGCCGGCGGCTGCATACGGCCCTGCTGGATATCGTCGGCCACAATGGCGATGCCGACCTGTGCATCATCTGCGGCGACCTGACGGAAGACGGCTCGCGCGCCTCCTACGAGCAGCTCGCCGGCATGCTGCGCCGGTTCCCCATTCCGGTCCGCCTGCTGCTCGGCAACCACGACGAGCGCGCGGAATTTCTGGCGGTCTTCCCGGAAACCGAGACGGACGAGAACGGCTTCGTGCAGTCCGTGCTCGACACGCCGCGCGGCCGGCTCATCTTCCTCGACAGTCTGGAGACCGGCCGTGCCGGCGGGCGGCTGTGCGGGCATCGCCTCGGCTGGCTGCAGGCGCGGCTGGAGGAAGTGCCCGGCGAGCCGGTGCATGTGTTCCTGCATCACCCGCCGTTCGCCATCGGCGTCAGCACGCTGGATTCATGCCGGCTCAGCCCGGCCGATGCCGATGCGCTGAAGGTGCTGCTGAAGGCCCACGGCAACGTGCGCGGGCTGTTTGCCGGCCATGTTCACCGCGCCGTCTTTGCCGAATGGGGCGGGCTTGCGGCCGCCGCGCTGCCTTCCACCAACCACCAGACGGCGCTGGAGCTGGGCGGGGCGCGGGCCGGCCTCGGCACGGACCGGCCAAGCTACGGCATCGCCCTGCTCGGCGCCGACGAAACGGTGCTGCACATCAAGTCGTTCGTGCCGCCCTCGTAACGCCGCGGCGCCTTCGCGACGCTGCCGGTCAGGGCAGCCCGGCGGCCACCGCGGCCGCCAGCGGCTGGCCGCCCTCGGCCGCCTTCTTCAGCCACAGCCGCGCCGATTCGATATCCCGCCCGGTGCCAAGGCCGCTGGCCAGCGCCAGCCCCAGCCGGAATGCGCCCTCGGCATCGCCGGCGCTGGCCGCCCGCCCGAACCACACCACGGCCTGCGGCAGATCGGGCGGCACCGCGCCGCCGGTGGAATAGAGCATGCCCAGCGCCGTCATTGCCGGCGGGCTCGCCGCCTCCGCGGCGCTCTCCAGCGTGCGGACCGCGGCGATCGTTTCCGGCGCCGGCCAGCTTGCCAGACCGATGGCCGTCACCAGCGCGCGGCTCACGTCGTCCCGCCCGGCCGCAACGGCCAGGCTGCGCAGCCGCACCATGTCGGCCGGCGTGCCGGCCGCCAGCCCGGATGAGATGGCATTGGCATAGTTCGCGGCCGCCACCGGATCGCCCGTCACCGCCTTCTCGCGCAGCGCCTCCAGATCCGCCGGACTGAGGGCGGCCAGCGCCCGGGCCGACATCAGCGCAACCGGCTTTGCTGCCCGCACTTTCGGCGGGCGCGGCGGCAGAAGGGCGTGGGCCAGCGCCATCCAGCGTTCGCCGAGCGCCGCATCGGCCGGCACGCCCCGCCCCTCGCCGAGGTCGGTCGCCAGATTGCGATAGAGCGCGAAGACCGAGCCCGTTTCCACCGTGGCCAGCACCGCTTCGGCCTGCGCCTGCTCGCCGCGCGCGGCCAGCACCAGCGCCAGCCGGCGCCGTGCCGTGCCCGACCCGGCATTGGCCGCCCGCAGATAATATTGCTGCGCTGCCGGCAGGTCGGGCGCACCGAGCGCACCGCGCGCCCAGAGATCGCCAAGGGCAATGGAGGCGACGACCGAGCCGCCATCCGAAAGGTCGCGGTAGCCGGATGCGATGGCCGCCGCACCGGCCGGCTGCACGAGGCCGGCCACCTGATCGGTCGCCAGCCGGCGCAGCGCCGGGCCATAGCCCGCCGCGGCCGCCTGCTCAAGCCGGCGATAGCCCCGTGCCGCATCGGCACCGGGCCGGCCGTCGAGATCGAGCAGCGCCAGTTCGTAGGCGGCCGTCAGCGCGGCGCGTTCGTTGGGGTGGCGGCGGCTGACATGGCCGCTGAGGCCGCGCCCGGCCGCCACCTCAAGCGCCGCCCGTGCGCCGGCATAATCGCCGGCCGCAGTCAGCGCCCGGGCCCGCGCCAGCAGGTCTTCGGCCGAAAGGCCGGCGCCGGGCGCCGCCACCGCCGCGCTGCCGCCCGCGGCCGGCCCGGCCAGCAGAAGAACCGCGGCAAGCGCCGCCGCGCAGCCCCGCCCGGCCTTTCGCCGCCGCCCGGCCGCCGCGGCGGCTTTCGGCGCTGTCATCCGCAGCCCCCTCATCGCACCGCCCCCTCTGCCGGCGCGGCGCCTTCCAGCGTCAGGCTGTAGATCGCATCGCGGTCGCCCAGCGCAGCGGCCTGCCGCAGCCAGAACAGACGCTTCCGGCGCCCGGCCGCATCGGTGGCGTCCGTCAGCGCCTGTGCCAGCTCGCGCATGGCAAGCCGGTCGCCGGCACCGGCGGCACGCTCCAGCAATTCAAGACCGGCGCTGCGATCGGCCGCCACGCCGTTGCCGCCGAGAAGCCGCAGCCCCATCTCGCGCAGGGCGTCGGGCGCACCGGCATCGGCGGCCCGGCGCAGGCGGGCGACGGCGGCAGCCCGTGCCGCGGGCGTGGCCTGCGGGTCGGTTTCCACCCATGCGGCAAGGCGGATGGCCGCCGGCCCGTCGCCGCGGTCGGCGGCCCGTTCAAGAAGGGTCATCGCCTGCGCGCGGTCCGGGGCGGCAATCTCGCCGGAGAGCATCATCTCCGCCAGTTCGCGCTGCGCGGGGGCATAATTGTCGGCCGCGGCCCGGCGCAGCAGGGCGGCGGCGTCTTCCGCCGTCGCGCCCGGCACATCGCCGCGCCGCATCGCCATGCCCACGGCGGCCGTGGCCGCCATGTCCGCCACGGCGGCGCGCCCGGCGCGGGCATAGACCCGGCCCGTCGCCGCGTCGGCCACCGGGCTGAACGGCGCCAGCGCCCGCCAGCCCTGCGCCACCTCCACCAACGCCCGCGGATTGCAGCCCGCAGCCTGTTCGCGCTCCTGAAGCGTCGCCACCAGCGCGGCGGCATCCTGTCCGGTGCCGGCCACGAATTCTTCGGCGGCAAGGCGGGCCTGCCGGCCGCGCGCAGCCCCGTTGCCGGCCGCAGCCGCCGCCTCGGAAAGTGCCAGCCCCTGAAGGCGGTCGCGCTGCCCGCCGCCGCGCGGTGTCAGCAGGAACGAGGCGAAGGCAAAGCGCCCCTCCGGATCGCCGGCCGCCGCGAGCCCCTGCAGGATCGCACCCGCCTCGGCGCGCTCGGCCGCCGTGCGCGCGGTGAAGGCCAGCGCTTCGGCGAGTGCAACGAGGCCGTCAGTGCGGCCTTCGCCGGGCACGTCCAGCCGCGCGCGCCAGATCGCGGCGCGGTGCGGATCGGCCGCAACCCCGTCGCCGTGGCGATACATCACGATCAGCGCGGCCATCGCCCGGCGGTCGCCGGCCCCGGCCGCCTGCAGCAGGTCGGCCAGCCGCGCGGCGCCGTCGCCGCGCAGCCGCGCCTCTTCGGCGCGTTCGCGAAGGAGATCGCTCGATCCGGCCGCAATGGCGCGCTCGCGCCAGACGAGCGCCTCCGCCTCGTCCGGCACCACGCCGAGACCGCAGCGATAGATGGCGACCAGCCGTTCGCCGGCCGGCGCATCGCCCAGCAGCGCCGCCTCGCGGTAGAGCCGGCGGGCAAGGGCCGGCGCAACCGTCTCGTAGGCTGCGGCCCGCACCGTGATTTCCGCCGGCTCCGCCGTGACGGAAAACGCCTCCTCGTCCGGCACCGTGTCGCCGCCGGCCTGCTCCAGCCGGGCCAGCGCCGCAAAGGCTTCCGCCGGCGGATCGGGCCGCGCCAGCGCGGCACGGAACAGCGCCGCCGCCCGTGCCCGGCGGGCGGGGTCCGCGCGGCCGCCGCCGGCAACCTCCAGCCGGCCGAGTTGCAGCATGGCGCGCGGATCGCCGGCCCGCACGCCGCGCTCCAGCACGGCCATGGCGGCCGCCGTGTTGCCCGGCTTGCCGCCCTCGCCCCCGGCGAGCGCGGCGGCCAGCAGGCGGGTCGCCGGCAGGTCGCCGGCCTGCGAGGCCTGATCCAGAACGGCCAGCGCCGCCGCCCGGTCCTTGCTGACCTCGTCGCCGCGCAGCAGCCGGCTGCCCAGTTCATAGGCAGCCTGCCGCCCGCCCGGCCCGCCGGCCTCCGCCGCCCGGCGCAGCCAGGCAATGCCCAGCGCGGGATCGCGGCCGGGGCTGCCGGGATCGAGATAGGCGCGGGCGAGATCGTAAAGCCCGCCGCACCGGCCGGCAGAAAGGTCCTGCAGGGTCAGCATCAGCCCCAGCGCCCACGCCTGCATGGCGGCATCCGGGGCCGGCTCCGGCCGCGATCCGCCGTGATAGAGCGCGGCGAGCGCGAAGCCGGCCCGCGCCTCGCCCGCCGCAAGGGCGCGGCGATAATAGCCCTCCGCCCCCGCCATGTCCGGCGCGGAGGTGGCGCCGTTTTCGTCCGCACGCGCCAGCACCAGCGCCGAGGCCGCCATGCCCTCGCGCAGTGCCTGCTCCAGCAGGGCCCGCCCGCGCACCCGCGCGTTCGGATCGTCGCGATTGTCGATCAGGATGCGGCCGGCCAGATGGCGCGCCCGGGACGCGGCCGGTCCGCCTTCATCCATCACCGCCTGCAACAGCTGCAACGCCAGATCGGGATCGGCCGCATGGTCCGGCCAGCCGGCGGCCAGAACCGCGGCATCCTCCACAATGGCGATGCGCGACAGCCCGGCCGGCAGCGGCGCCTTCCAGCCGGTCCAGTCCCGCGCCGGGCGCACCGGCGCCGCCGGCCCGCAGATGGCGGCAATGTCGATGGCTGCCGGCGACAGCGCAATCGCGGCCGCCTGCGCGCCGGGCGGCTCCGCGGCCAGCGCCGCGGTGCCCCCGGCGGCTGCGGCCAGCGCCGCCGCCAGCGCCACGCCCCGCGCCATCGCGCACAGGAAAGGCCGTCCCGCTCTGCCGCTCATGGTGCGGATCACGGTGGGGATCATGGCGCGGCCTGCGAAGTATCCGGCAGGCGGCAGAGCGTCACGGCCACGGGCTGGGCCGGCCGGCCCTCCGGCCAGACGAACGAGACCATCCGCGCCGTCGCCGCCCCCGTCAGGGGGGCCAGATCGTCCGGGGCGATATAGAGCGGATTGGGCACGCCGGCCTGCCGGCTTGCCACGAGCGGCAGTGCACTGAGACCCTGCGGGGCCTTGCCGTTCTGCGTCAGCAGCGTGATGCGCCCGTCTGCATCGCCTGCCGGCAGATGCAGCACGGCGGCATAGCGACCCTGAGCCGGCGAAGGCAGCGCAAGACCGGCCCCCCCGGGCAGCAGCGCGGCATGACCGGCCTGCCGCGCCGTGCCGGCACAATCGCCGGCCGCAGCCGCCGTCAGGCGCCAGAGATCCACGATGCCGAGATCGGCAAACCACGCCGCCGGCACCACCCACACCAGCACCGCCGGCGGCGTCTGCTGAAAGCGCGGGCTTTCCAGATAGCCGAGCAGGGCCGAAACCGGATCCGGCCCGGCCTCGATCCGGGCGGGATGGCCGGTGGCGCTGGTCATCAGGCCGGCGAAATCGATGGCGCCGCCGGCATCGCTCTCCGCACCGGCAATTGCCAGCGGCGCCGCCCCCGGAGCGGGGGGCAGCGCCTTGCGCGGGGCAGCCGTCTCGGCCGGCAGCGGATCGGTACAGAGCCGCTCCAGCACCTGCGCCATCGCGCCCCCGGCCGCATGCGGCGTGCCTTCCGGCGGCGGGGCGCCGCCGGTCAGCAGGCCCGGGCTGAGCAGCCGCGCCACCCGCGTCGCGATCAGCCAGCCGCCATCGACGGTCACGCCCTCCGCACGGCGGAAATAGAAGCCGGGGTCCGGCAGGCCCGCGACATCCCGCGGCTCAAGGCCGGCGACCGCAAGCCCGGCCGACCGCAGGCCGGCGATCAGGCTGCCATAGCCGGCGCCGGCCACGGCGGCATCGAACACCGCCTGATCGTCCACGCCGCCATCCAGCGCCGCGGCGGCCACCAGCCCGCGCGGCGGCAGCGGCACGACCACAAAACGCACGCCGCGCGCAGCCAGCAGCGCCCCGAGGCGGCCCAGCAGCGCCAGCGCCTCCGGCCCCGGGCGCATGGCCTGCGCAAGGTCGCTGCGCGGACCGGCACGCGGGCCGCGAAAGAACCAGCCATCGAGCCCCTGCGACAAACCGCCGGGAGCGGCGCTGTCGCGGGCGCTCTGCTCCAGCGGCGGACAGCGATAGAGCGGCGCGCCGGCAGCACCCGCCGGTGCGGCGACCGACAGCGCCACGGCGACGAAGGCCGGCGCAGACAGGCCAGACCGCGCCGGCAGCCGCTTGCCGCGGCCACGGCGCGGGGCTCCGCCGCCGGTTTCGCTCATCAGAGGCCGCACGCTTCCGCCACTCCCGCTCCTGTTGCCGTCCGCTGCCTGCCCGGCCCGCCTGCGCGTGCCGGTTCCCTCTTCGTTGCGATTCGCTGCAATATCGAAGAAAGAGTTTCCCTGTATAAATCGACGCCAGAGATGCGCCACTGCGGAACGACCGCAGCAAGGGACAAACGGCTTCCATGGCCAACGACCCCCCTCATATCCGCCACGCGTGGTCCCGGTTCGGGCGCGACAGCACCGGCGTGCCCGCCGGGCCGCAGGACGGCGACCCCGCATCGCTGCTGTCGGCCATAACACCGACTGCAACGCCGGCCGATCCGAAGGACATCGCCGCCCTGCTCGGCTCGCTCTATCCGGGCAGCTCTGCCGCCGATACAGCGCCCGCCGAAGCCGCCCCGGCCGCCGGACCCGCCGGCGAGGCCCCCGACAGCGGCACACCCGCCCCGCCGGAACCGGACGAGGCGCCGCGCATCGTTTCGCGCAGCGGCAAGCGCGTCTATCCGCGCTTCGAGATGCCCGCCAGCGCCGAAATCGACGGCGTGCGCTATGCCATGAGCAACTGGAGCCTCGGCGGCTTCGGCCTTGCCGGCGCCGGGCCGCATCTGGACAAGGGCGCCGTGGTGCGCGCGCTGCTGGTGTTCGAATTCGATGCCATGGCCGTCAGCGTCGACTGCACCTGCACCGTGATGCGGCTCGAGGGGACCGCGGCGGTCGGCTTCCAGTTTCTCGGCATGACCGTCGACAAGGCGCGCGTGCTGCGTGAAATGGCCGAGCAGTGGCTGGCCGGCGACCTTGCGCCGGGCCGGCTGATGGGCGCATCCCGCGCGCCGCAGCAGCCGGACGAAGCCGAAAAGGCGCGCATCGGCCGCATCATGCGCACCGTCAGCCGCGCACGCACCGCGCTTCTGGTCGGCGGCACGATCCTCGCCACGCTGATTGCCATCGTCGCCATCGCCATGGTGCTGCTGACGGTGCGCTCGGATTTCGCCGCCGTGGTGCTGAATTCCGTGACGGTCCGCGCACCGATCGACGGCGTCGTCACCCTCGATGCGCCGAAGACGGGCGAGAGCGTGGCCGCCGGTCGCCGGCTGGCCATGATCGAGCCCGGGCAGGTGGCCCGCGACCGCGTGGCCATCGACACGCGCATCGGCCTGCTCGAAGGCCGCCTCGCCCGCCAGCAGGCGCAGCTCAGGACCGCGGAAAGCAACCTGCAGATCATGCAGCTGGCCGCGGCCGCCGAGCTGGCCGATGCCCAGAAGCGGCGGGAAGCCGTGGAGCGTGAGCTTGAAGCGCAGACCCGCCTGCAGGCCGGCATCGCCGCCGGCCGCATCGGCGGCGCCGCCGCCGAACGCGCCAGCGCCGAATCGCTGGCCCGGATCGTGGCGCTGGAGCGCGTGGTGGGGCTGGAGCGCGAACTGTCGGATGCCCGGCTCAGCGAAACGCGGCTGCGCCAGCGCCTTGCCGGGCTGCGTGACGGCGTTTTCGGCGCCGACGGGCGGGCCGAGGTGGAAAGCCCGGCCACGCTGCGCGCCGCCATCGACGACACCGGCATCGAGCTGGACGAATGGCGCCGCCAGCGCGCCTCCTTTGCCGCCGTGCCGGTGGAGGCGCCCTGCCACTGCGTGATTCTGGAAACCGATGCCGCCGGCGGCACTTTCGTGCGGCAGGGTGAACCGCTGTTCAGCCTCGCCCCGCCGCAGAACCCCGACGGAACCGTGGAGGTGGATGCCCTCGTTCCCTTGTCGCGCGCCGCCTATCTGGAAGTCGGCCAGACGGCAAGCGTGGCTCTGGCAGACCGCGGCGCGGTGGCCGAAGGGCGCGTGACGGCGCTGCACTTCAATGCCGACCGGCTCAACCGCTTCGGCCTGCCGGCCGACCGCGGCATGTTCTCCGAACGGGCTCTGGTGACGATTGCGCTGCCCGCCGGCAGCGTGCAGCCGGCACCGGCAGCCGGCCTGCCGGCAACGGTGCGGGTGCGCATCGGCGTCGGCGCGCTGCTCAGGGGCATCCTCGGCACCGCCTTCAGCGTCTTCAATCCGTTCTCCGCCGGGGCCGGCACGGCGGCGCCGCACTGGCAGCCGCCGTCCGCGCCGTCCGATACCGCGTCATGACCTACGGCGTCCCGACCCTGCCGGATTTCACGGAGCGCTCGCCGCGGCTTGCGACCCTTGTCGGCTGGCCGGTCAATCTGCTGCTGATCCTCGCGCTGCTCTATCTGCTGATGCTCGATCCGCCGCCGCGCCACGGCGTCAATGCCGTGTTCGCGCTGGGCGCCGTCGGCATCTGGCGGTGGTCGTGGGCGATCCTGCATTTCATTCGCGGCGCCATCTTCCGCCGGCTGGTCTTTCCGCGCATCCGCCGGCAGGCAGCGGCCGCGCCGAAGCCGGTGCATCTCTACATGCTGGTTACCAGCTACCACATGTCAGCCGAGCTCAACGCCGCGGTTTACAAGCGCGTGTTCGAGGAAGTGCGCGATTACGGCGTGGCGGCAACGGTCGTCGCCTGCATTACCGACCCGGCCGACGTCACGGTTCTGGAGGCGATCTTCCGCCATGTTGGCGGATTGCCGGAAGGCACCAGCCTGATCTTTTCGCCGCAGCGCGGGCGCGGCAAGCGCGATGCCATGGCCCGCGCCCTCGTGGAAATCGGCCGCGGCCAGCCGCTGCCGGGTTCGCTTGTCGTGCTGATGGACGGCGACACCGTTCTGGGGTCCGGCGCGCTGGCGCTGACCTGTCAGGTCATGGCAGCCGATCCGCGGCTGGGTGCGGCGACCACCGAGAACATTCCGCTGGTGCGCGGCTCGACGCTGACGCGCGAATGGTATCGGCTGCGCATGGCCCAGCGCGACAATCTGATGTGCTCGCTCGCCCTGTCGCGCAAGCTTCTGGTGCTGACGGGGCGGTTCTCGGTGTTCCGTGCCGAGATCGCCGCAGACCCGGAATTCGCGCTCGCGCTTGAAAACGACACCGTGCAGCACTGGCGGTTCGGCCGGCTGAAGATGGTGACGGGCGACGACAAGAGCACCTGGTATCTGGTGCTGCGCCGCGGCTGGGACATGCTCTATGTGCCGGACGCGGTGATCTACCCCATGGAAGAACTGCCGGCGGGCTCTTTTCCCGCCGCCACGCGCGCGCTGATGGTGCGCTGGTTCGGCAACATGGTGCGCAACAGCAGCCGCGCCATCCGGCTCGGCCCGCGCGCGGTCGGCCTGTTCCCGTGGTGGTGCTTCGTCGACCAGCGCCTGTCGATGTGGACGCCGCTGATCGGCCCGATCAGCATCCTCACCCTCACCGTGCTGCAGGGAACCGGCTTCCTCTGGGCCTACCTGCTGTGGATCTATGTCAGCCGCACGGTCATGTGCGCGGCCCTGTGGGCGGCGACCGGACGGCTCCACCCCATTTTCCCCCTTTTGCTCTATTACACACAGATCACCAGCGCCGTTCTCAAGATCGTCATGACGTTCCATCCCTACCGCCAGCGCTGGACGCGGCAGGCCGTGGGCGCTGGCGTTTCCGACCCGGAAACGGCTCTGCGGGACTTCACTTCCGGTGTGCTCAATGTTCTGTTCGTGGCTCTTTTCGTTTCGGTCGTGGTGCTGTTCGTCATCACCTGAGGGCCGGTTCGCCGTGGCCGCAGGGCTTCTGGCCGCGGGGCTTCTGACCGCGGGGCTTGTGGCCGCCGGGCCGGCCGCCGCCGGCGAGCCCTGCGCGGCCTTCGGCACGCCGCAGCCGGTCGACCTTGTCGCCATCGCCACAGACGGCGCCGCACCCGGCGGCGAAATCAGCCGCTTCTGGGGGCGCGACCGGCTGGCGCCGCAGGATGGCGGCGTCATGGTGTCGTTCCCGGCCGGCTCCATCAATCCCGGCAACAAGACGGCGCCGGAGGGCGGTGCCGGCTTCCTGTTCGCCCTGCCGGCACCGGTGCCGGCGGCCTGTCTCAGCTATTCGGTGTTCTTCCCCGCCGGCTTCCAGTTCGTCCGCGGCGGCAAGCTGCCCGGTCTCTATGGCGGCGAGGCGCCGAGCGGCTGCGACAAGGGCGGCAACGTGCCGGGCTTCTCCGCCCGCCTGATGTGGCGCCGGGACGGCGATGGCGAGGTCTATTTCTACGGGCCGGACCGCGAGGCGCGCTGCGGCGTGTCGCTGGATCGCGGCGCGTTCCGCTTCGGCACCGGGCGGTGGGTGCGCATCAGCGAGGCGGTGACCGCCGGCAATCCCGGCCGCGTGGAACTGTGGATCGACGGCCAGCCGGCCATCAGCGAGGCACAGGCCATCGACCCGGAAACCGGCGTCGGCGGCGTGATGTTCGCCACCTTCTTCGGCGGCAACAGCGCGGACTGGGCCTCCCCGCTCGATCAGGTCGCTGGCTTCCGCGACATGGCGATCTATACCCGGCCCTGAGCGCGGCTGACGCAAGACGGCCGGGCCCCGGGGGCCCGGCCGTTGTCCTCACCGGCTG
>NZ_DAISHT010000054.1:0-7705 GCF_036822375.1 Pseudoxanthobacter sp.
GCGCCAGCTGATGCGCGCCCTGCGCCGCGCCCGGCGCGATGGCCTCGCCGGTCACTGGACCTACGATCCCAACCGTCACCTCGCGCTTCGCCGCGCCCTCGATGCCGAACTGAAGGGGCTTTCCCGGCTGCAGCCCGGCGCCGCCCTGCCGGCTGCGCACCGCCGCGCCCCCGCCGCGCGCCGCTCTGTGGCCCGCCCGCGTCCCGCAACGCCGCGCGCGGCAGCGCCGTGGCCCGCCGGCACCCCGCATCCGCGCCGCGCCTCCTGAAGAGCCCGGCTCTCCGAAGAGCGGTGCCCCGAAAAAGCAAAAAGCGACCCGGCGGCTTCACGCCGGGTCGCCCATAACCGCACAAAGCGGCATCCCCCACGCAGCACCGCCCTTTGGCGGCTGAATGACCCGTCTTGCTGTGCCTCAAGCCCCCGGCCAGAAAACCGGTCGCGGGCCCCCTTGAAGCACCGGCAGAAAGAAGCGCCGGCAGAAGACCACCCGGCCGGCCCGCGGCCGGCGGAGTGGCGGGCCGGTTACTTGCCGCCGCGGCGGCGCTGCTGGCCGAGGCCCATCTTCTTGGCCAGTTCCGAACGGGCGGCCGCATAGTTCGGCGCCACCATCGGATAATCGGCCGGCAGGCCCCACTTCTCGCGGTACTCTTCCGGCGAAAGGTTGTAATGGGTGCGCAGATGACGCTTCAGCGACTTGAACTTCTTACCGTCTTCAAGGCAGACGATGTACTCGGGCGTCACGGACTTCTTCACCGGAACGGCCGGCTTGGCCGGCTCCGGCGCCACCTCGATCACGCCGCCGCAGGTGCGCTGCAGGGCGGCGTACACTTCGGCAATGATCGCCGGCAGATCGCCGGCCGGAACGGTGTTGTTGCTCACATAAGCCGAGACAATATCGGCGGCGAGATCGATGAGGCTGCCGTTATCAGCGCTGTCGGTCATTGTTTCACCTTTATTGGGCGCGGGTGGGCCGCCGCGCCTCTTGTCACTACGTGGGTTTGTAGCGCCCGTCTTGTTCGGGGAATCGTGACCCGAACACCCCTGATGCGATGGCTAGAAGCCCGCAGAGGAAAAGTCAATAAAAACCGCAAAGGAATGCGCGTAAAACCCTTGCAGGTTGCTTCGCGCGCGCTGTATCCGCCTGCCTATTCTGCTCATTTCGGGCTGAAGAAGGCAATTGAAAGGCAACACCGCTCGCCTGCCTTTCTTTCGCCGCCCGCTGCACTTGTCCGATGGCAGCGCGTTCTTCCGCTGTGCCCGGCTCAGTTGCGGCCTTCGCGCACCGCATCGGCCAGCGCGTCCGGCTTCGTTTCCGGTGCCGGCCTGTAGCCGGCCTTGTAGAACGCGCGGGCCAGCAGGTGTGCGGAAACCGGGGCCGTCAGCAGCAGAAACACCGCCCCGGCGATGGCCCGCGTCACCACGCCCAGTTCGCCGGCATCGAGCGCCACCGCCAGAAGCGCCAGCCCGGAGCCCACCGTGCCCGCCTTGCTGGCCGCGTGCATGCGCATGTAGATGTCGCCGAAGCGCAGAATGCCGATGGCCGCCATCAGCGCGAACACTGCGCCGACCAGCACCATCAGGCCGGTGGCGATAACGATTGCCGTTTCCATGGTGCCGCCTCCCGTCCTCAGCCCTGCGCCGGGCCGGCATCGCCGGCCGGCCGGTCGGCCCGCGGCAGCGGCAGGTCGCCCGCTTCGTGCGAGCGGCCCCGCGCCAGCACGAAGCGGGCGAAGGCAACCGTCGACAGAAAACCGACCAGCGCCAGCGAAATGGCGACGTCGATATAGAGCGAGAACCCGGTGCGGATGGCGACCGTGGCGATGAAGCCGACCACCGCCGCCACCAGCATGTCGAGGGCGATGATGCGGTCCGGCAGCGTCGGCCCGCGCACGATGCGCACCACCATCAGCAGGAACGCGACCGAGAAGATGGTCAGCGCCGCCAGCGTCGCCCAGTCGAGAAAGGCCACCGCCGTCGTGTGTTCTCTCATCGGAACGCCTCCAGAATGCGCCGCTCGAAGCCCATGCGGATATCGTCGATGACCGCTTCCGGGTCCGGCGCGTCGACGCAGTGGATGAACAGGGTGCGCCGGTCGGCCGAAACGTCGATGGAGAGCGTGCCGGGCGTCAGCGTGATCAGGTTGGCGAGCAGCGCGATCTCAAGGTCGCTCGTCACCTGCAGCGGATAGGCGATGATCGCCGGCCGCGGCTCCAGACGCGGGCTGGCCACCATCAGCGCCACGCGGGTGGCCGATTTGGCGAGTTCCACGAAGAACAGCGCCGCCAGCCGGCAGCCGCGCCACAGCCGGCCGAGGTAGCCGCGCCCGCCGGTGCACTCGCGGATCAGCACCAGCGCCACCGCGCCGAGAACGAAGCCGAACGCCAGATTGAGCGCCGAAAAGCTGCCGGTCACGGCCCCCCAGGCGATCGCCAGCAGAATGTTGGCCAGAAACAGTCCCATCACAGCGCCCCCGGAAACACCGAGCGGACATAGGCCGCCGGATCGGTCAGCCCGTCCGCGGCCGCCTGTGCCGCCGCCACCAGCGGTTCCGGCATAAGGCCCAGCAGCAGCGTCAGCAGGGTCAGCGCGGCCAGCGGCAGCATCACCGTCGCCGGCAGGCGGGTGCGCACCTCTTCGCCGCCCCCCGGTGCCGGACGCCAGAAGGCGAGCAGCCACACCCGGCCGAGCGCCAGCGTGATGAGGAAGCCCGCCACCAGCATCGCCGTCACCAGCCAGCCGTCGCCCGCCTCAAGCCCGGCCCGCACCAGCATGGCCTTCGGCCAGAAGCCCGACAGCGGCGGCAGCCCGGCAACCGCCAGCACGAGGCCGAGGAAAATCGCCGCCAGCAGCGGGCTGGCGCGGTAGAGCCCGCCGGTCCGCGTCAGCGCCGAACTGCCGGCAATGCGCTCCACCGCACCGACCGCCAGATAGATCGCCGTCATCGCGAGCATGGAGTGCACGGCATAGGCGAGTGCCCCGGCAAGCCCGTCGGCCGTGCCGATGGCGAGGCCGGCCAGAATGTAGCCGATGCCCGAGATCACCAGAAACCCCATGGTGCGGCGCATCTCGTTCTGCGCCAGGGCGATCAGCGCGCCGGTGATCATCGTCAGCGCCGCGACCCAGGCAATGACCGGGCTCAGCACCGCACCGGCGGCCGGCATCAGCATCACCAGCGTGCGGATCAGCGCATAGGCGCCGACCTTGGTCAGCAGACCCGCAAACACCGCGCCCACGACGATCTTCGGCGTGTGATAGGAGGCCGGCAGCCAGGCGTTCACCGGAAAGGCCGCCGCCTTCATGCCGAAGGCGACCAGATAGAGACTGGCGATCACCATCACCGGCGCAGTCTGCGGCAGGGCGGCCAGCCGCGCCGGGATATCGGCCATGTTGAGTGTGCCGACGAGGCCGTAGAGATAACCGGTGGTGACGAGAAACAGCGTCGTCGCGATCAGGTTCAGCAGGCCGTATTTCACCGTGCCGTCAAGCTGACGCGGCTCGCCGCCCAGCACCAGAAGGCCGAATGAGGAAATCAGCAGCACCTCGAACCAGACATAGAGGTTGAAGATGTCGCCGGTCAGAAAAGCCCCGGAAACACCGGCCATCATCGCCAGCAGGAAGGGATAGAACCCCGCCCGGCGCGCCGGCCCGTCGATGTCGGCGCGGGCATAGACCGCCCCGGCAAGCCCGGCCACGGCCGCCGTCAGCGCCAGAACCGCGCCCAGCGTATCCACCGTGAAGGCGATGCCGAACGGCGCCTGCCAGCGCCCCATCACCATGGTCACCGGGCCCTCACCGAGCGTGCGCGCCAGAAGCGCGATCTCGGCCGCGATCATGGCTGCGAGCGTGACGATGGCGATGGCCGGCTGGCTGCGCGGCCACCCGCGCAGCATCACCGCCAGCGCCGCCGCCATCAGCGGCCCCACCACCGGCACGATCACCAGCATGTCGCGCGGGGAGACCGGCGCAAGGTTCAGCGCCGCGGCCACATCCACCGCCGCCTTTCCCATATCGGCTGCCATGTCAGTAGCCTCCCGGCGGGGCCGGCTCCACGGCCGGTTCGGCAAGGCGCATCTCGTCCACCGCATCGGTGCCGAGTTCGCGATAGGTGCGGAAGGCCAGCACCAGAAGGAAGGCGAAGAACGAGAACGAGATCACGATCGCGGTCAGGATCAGCGCCTGCGGCAGCGGATTGGCGGTTGCGCCGTCCGGCACCCATTTGTCGGGCGCGATCACCGGCGGCACCTCGCGCGCCAGTCGCCCGGCGGTGAAGATCAGCAGGTTGACGGCATTGCCGAGGATGGCCACCCCGATGAGAATGCGCACGATGCGCCGCGACATCATCAGGTAGAGGCTGGCGGCAAAGAAGATGCCGATGACGATGGCGAAAAGGCCGTCCATCAGGTGTCTCCGCCCTCTTCGAGAACAAGGGCAATCGACGTGAACGCGCCGACAACCACGAAATAGACGCCGATATCGAACACCATCGGCGTGGAGAGATCGACGACGGTGCCGAGAATTTCCGGGCTCCACCACTGCGCCGTCATGTAGGGCATCGACAGCAGCAGCGACGGCAGCCCGGACAGCGCCGAGAGCAGCAGTCCGAAGGCCGCCACGCTGATCGGGTGCACCCGCATCGCCCGCCGCATCGGCCAGTAGCCGAAGGCAATGCCGTAGATGGCGAAGGCCGAGGCGGCAATGAGCCCGCCGATGAAGCCGCCGCCCGGCTCGTTGTGGCCGCGCAGCGTCACGAACACCGAATAGAGCAGCATCAGCGCCGTCAGATAAGGCGCGAAGGCGCGGAAGATGATGGTGTTCATGCCCGTTCCTCCCCGGCTGCTGCGGCGGCCGGCGGCGGCACGGGCTTCGGCCTCGCCTTCGGCGGCTCACGGTCCACGGAGGAGGCCGCCTTCAGCCGCACCAGCGCCAGAATCGAAAGCCCCGTCACCAGCACGACGCTGATTTCGCCCAGCGTGTCGAGGCCGCGGAAGTCGACGATGATGACGTTCACGATGTTGCGGCCGTGGGCGATGGTGCGGCTGTAGGCGGCGAAGAAATCCGACAGCCGGTTGCTGAACGGCACCGCCAGCACCGCCAGCAGCAGCAGCGTGAAGCCCGCGCCGGCCAGAATGGCGATTGCCCCGTCGCGCGCCCGCTCGAAACCGCTGCGGTGGTCGCCGGGCACCAGATCGAGGCGCGTCATCACCAGTGTCAGAATGACGACCGACAGCGTTTCCACCATGAACTGCGTGAACGACAGGTCGGGCGCGCCGAACAGCAGGAACAGCACCGCCACCGCAAAGCCCTGAATGCCGAGCGAGACGATGGCCACCAGGCGGCTGCGGGCAATGAAGACCGCCCACAGGCCGACGAGCGCCACGGCCAGCATCGCAAATTCATAGATGCGCCCGCCATCGGCCGGCCAGATGGAGATGCGCCCGAAATCCGGCCACAGGCCGAAGGCGACCATCGGCGCGAACAGGCCGGCGACAATCGCCACCACCGCGATGTTGATGTAGGTTTCCAGATGGCCGCCATGGAACAGGTCGCGCGCGGCCACCGCCAGCCGCACCAGCGCACGCACTGCCTGATCGAACCCCTTGTCCGGCCCCCAGCCGATGGCCCGGAACAGCCGGTCGACCGCACTGCGGGCAAGGTCCAGCCGCACCAGCACCAGAAGGCCGGCGATGATCGTCAGCACGGAAAGGGCGAAGGCCGGCACCAGCGTGGCCGGCACGAGGTGCAGTTCCACGCCGGTCGCACCGCCCGCCCCCAGGCCGTGACCGGCGATGGCGGCCACCATCGGCCCGATCAGGTTCATCCCGCTCCACTCGGCCCCGAAGCCGGTGAGCAGGCCGACAACCCCGAGCACCACCGGGCCGAACCACAGCCCGACCGGCCCCTCGTGGGCGTGGCGCGGCGTTTTCACGGCCGCGCCGAGAAACGGTTTCAGCGCTACGGCCGCGGCAATGGTGACGAGGAAGGTGTTGCCGACGAAGCCGACGACCACCGCCGCAAAGGCGCCCTCGGGCAGGTGGGCAAGGCTCTCATAGACCAGTTCCTTGGCCACGAAACCGAACAGCGGCGCAAAGCCGGCCATGGAAAGGCCGGCGACCAGCGCGGCGGCAAAGGTCACCGGCATGGCGCGGGCCAGCCCGCCGAGGCGGCGGATGTCGCGCGTGCCGGTTTCGTGGTCGACGGTACCGGCCGCCATGAACAGCGCGCCCTTGAACAGCGCATGGGCGAAGAGATAAGCCGTCGCCGCCAGCAGCGCCGGCCCGGTGCCGAACCCCACCAGCATGGTGATAAGCCCGAGCGAGGCGACCGTGGTCTGCGCCAGCATCAGCTTCAGGTCGCTCTGGCGCAGCGCCAGCACCGCGCCGGTCAGGAAGGTCGCGGCACCGAAGGCCGGCACGATCGTGACCCACAGATCCGTTCCGCCCAGCACCGGGTTGAGCCGCATCAGCAGGTAGAGACCGGCCTTCACCATCGTTGCCGAATGCAGGTACGCGGAAACCGGGGTCGGCGCCTCCATCGCGTTCGGCAGCCAGAAATGGAACGGCACCTGCGCCGACTTGGTGAAGGCGCCCGCCAGCACGCAGAGGAGGATCGGCACATAGAGCGGCGACTGCTGCAGCCCGCCGCCGGCGAGCAGCCCGGACAGCGAGGTCGATCCGGTCAGCGGCGCGATCATCACCACCGCCGCCAGCAGCGCCAGCCCGCCGCCGCCGGTCACCACCAGCGCCTGCAGCGCCGCCCGCCGCGAGGCCTCGCGGCGGTGGTCGAAGCCGATCAGCAGGAACGACGTGATGGAGGTCAGTTCCCAGAACACGAACAGCGACAGCAGGTCATCGGCAATGACCACCCCCAGCATGGCGCCCATGAACAGGAAGATGAACGAGAAGAAGCGCCCGCGGTCCGGGTGTCCGGCCAGATAGGCGCCCGCATAAGCCACGATCAGCGTGCCGATACCGGTGACCAGCAGCGCGAACACCAGCGACAGCCCGTCGATGGAAACGGCATAGCTCACACCCAGCGACGGCACCCACGGCAATGCGGCGGCAATGGTCTCGCCCGCAGCCACCGGCTGCACCATGCGCGCAAACCACAGGAACAGCGCTGCCGGCACGAGCGCCAGCAGAAAGCCCGTCGCCTTCGCCGCCTGCCCGGTCATGGTGCGGTTGACGAAGGGGGCGAGAGCCGCCGCCAGAAACGGCAGAAGAGCCAGCGCCAGCGTGCCGGACCCCAGCGCCTGCGCAGACTCGATCCCGCCGGCGATCATGCCCTCGTCCATGGTGGCTCCCTGGCTGGTGCCCCGGCAGAACGCCGGGGCCGGATCACTTTGCGGCGGCGCGGCCGCGCGGGGCCCCTCCTGCCATGCCGGCAGGCGGCACCCGGAGGGCTTTGGAAACGCAGACCGGGCCGGCGGCCCGGCGCCCGCATGATTTCCATATGCCGGGCCCGGCGCAAGCAAAACCCGACAGGCCACGGACCAAAACCGTGCGGGGCCGGCAGTGCCAGCCATTCAGGGCCATAAACCGGACAAAGGGCGCGATCAAGGCAGCGGACGGTTTTTGCCGCCGGGCCGCATTGCTGTCGCCCTGTCGCCTGAAGACGTGGCCGCGCCCGCGCAACATTGGCGGGCACCGCCGGCAAACTCTTTCCGCCGGGGCGCCGCAAAGGCAACACTGCGGCAGGAAGCGGACTG
>NZ_DAISHT010000054.1:7805-11241 GCF_036822375.1 Pseudoxanthobacter sp.
CGGACTGGGGTAAGAACCGGACTGCAGCGGGAGCCGGACCGCGGCAGCAGCCGGCGCATTGCCCCGCCCCCGCCGACGTCTTATCTAACCGGCAGCGGCCGCCGCACGGGCGGCCCCCCGGCCGGACCGTTTCCGCCGGCTTTTCCGGTCTGTTCCTTTCATCCGTTCCTGCGGCCTGCTCCCTGTGCCCCGAGGAGTGATTCCATGCCCGACGCCCCGTCGTCCAAAGCCGCGCCGCGTGCGCGCGTGATCAAGTCAGATGCCGCCTGGAAGGCGGAGCTGACGCCGGAGCAATATCACGTCACCCGCAAGGCCGGCACCGAGCGCGCCTTCACCGGCCCCTACTGGGACGAGACCCGCCCGGGTCTCTATGCCTGCGTGTGCTGCGGCGAGCCGCTGTTCCGCTCGGAGGCGAAGTTCGATGCCGGCTGCGGCTGGCCGAGCTACTTCACGCCGGTTGCCGAAGACACCATCGAAGAGCACGATGACCGCTCCTTCCTCATGCATCGCACCGAGGTGCGCTGCGCGCGCTGCGAGGCCCATCTCGGCCATGTGTTTCCGGATGGCCCCCCGCCCACCGGCCTGCGCTACTGCATCAACGGCACGGCCCTGAAGTTCGTGCCCGACGACAAGGCCTGACCGGCGCTGCCGGCCTCCCCCTCCGCTCTTCCGCCTCAGGACCCGACCGACCGATGACCGACCGCTCTGCCGCCACGCCTCTCCGCCTCGATCCCCGCAGTGCAGACGCGCCCGTGGCGGCGGTGCGGCCGGTGACCTCCACCCACCACGGCGACACCCGCACCGACGACTATGCGTGGCTGCGCAGCGCCGACTGGCGGGCGGTGATGACCGATCCCTCCGTGCTGGAGCCGGAAATCCGCGCCTATCTGGAAGCGGAGAACGCCTATTGCAGCGCCGTGCTGGCCCCGCTCGACGGTCTGCGCCGGACGCTCGTCGCCGAACTGCGCGGCCGCATTCGCGAGGACGACAGCTCCGTGCCCGCCCCCGACGGCCCGTTTGCCTATGCCATGCGCTACCGCGAGGGCGGCGAACAGCCGCTGGTGGTGCGCACGCCGCGCGCCGGCGGGGCGGAAGAGGTGCTGCTCGACGGCGACCGCGAGGCCGCCGGCAAGGCCTATTTCCGCCTTGCCCTTGCCGAGCACTCCCCCGACCACGCCCTTCTGCTGCACGGCGCCGACGAGACCGGCGGCGAGGCCTTCACCCTGCGGGTGCGCGATCTGGCCTCCGGGGCCGATACCGCCGACGTCATCGCCAACACCGGCGGCGATGCGGTGTGGGAGGCGGGCTCCGAGGCCTTCCTCTATGTCCGCCTCGACGAGGAGCACCGCCCGGCCTCGGTCTGGCGCCATGTGCTCGGCACGGCTGCGCAGGCCGATACGCTGGTCTACGAGGAGGCCGATCCCGGCTTCTTCGTCTCGGTCGGGCGCACTCAGTCGGGCCGCTTCCTGACCATCGATATCCACGACCACGAAACCTCGGAAACCTGGCTCATCGACCAGAGCCGGCCGGGGGCCGCCCCGGCGCTGGTCGCCCCGCGCGTCACCGCCGAGATCTACGGCCTCGATCACGGCGGCGGCGATGATTTCGTGGTCCTCACCAATTCCGGCGGCGCGGAGGATTTCCGCCTCGTCACCGCGCCGCTCGCCGCGCCGGGCCGCGATCACTGGCGCGATCTCGTGGCCCATCGTCCCGGCTGCCTGATCCTGTCGCACACCGCCTTCCGCCACCACATCGTGCGGCTGGAGCGCGAAGGCGGGCTGCCGCGCATCGTGGTGCGCCGCATCGCCGACGGCGCCGAACACGCCATCGCCTTCGACGAGGAAGCCTATTCGCTCGGCCAGTCGGACGGCTACGAAGCCGATACCACCACCCTGCGCTTTACCTATTCGTCGATGACGACGCCCGCCCGCGTCTACGATTACGACATGGAGGCGCGCACCCGTGTGCTGCGCAAGGAGCAGGAGGTGCCCTCGGGCCACGATCCCGCGCTCTATGTCACGCGCCGCCTGCAGGCCGTGGCGGCCGACGGCGAGCGGGTGCCCGTGTCCGTGCTGCACCGGCGCGATACCCCGCTCGACGGCTCCGCGCCCTGCCTGCTCTATGGCTACGGGGCCTACGGCATCGCCATTCCGGCCTCGTTTTCCACCAATGCGCTGTCGCTCGTCGACCGCGGCTTCGTTTATGCCATCGCCCATGTGCGCGGCGGCAAGGACAAGGGCTGGCGCTGGTATGCCGGCGGCCGGCGCGAGCACAAGACCAACACCTTCACCGATTTCATCGCCGCCGCCCGCCATCTCATCGCGGAGCGTTTCACCGCGGAAGGCCGCATCGTGGCCGAAGGCGGCTCGGCCGGCGGCATGCTGATGGGCGCGGTCGCCAACATGGCGCCGCAGCTCTTCGCCGGCATCGTGGCCGCCGTGCCGTTCGTCGACGTGCTCAACACCATGCTCGACGACACCCTGCCGCTGACCCCGCCGGAGTGGCCGGAATGGGGCAACCCCATCACCGATGCCGCGGCCTATTTCCGCCTCAAGGGCTATTCGCCCTATGACGCGGTAAGCCGGCAGGCCTATCCGGCCATTCTGGCGCTCGCCGGTCTCACCGACCCGCGTGTCACCTACTGGGAACCGGCCAAGTGGGTGGCGCGGCTGCGCGCGCTCAGGAGCGATGCGAATCCGCTGCTGCTGCGCACCAACATGGAGGCCGGCCACGGCGGCGCCGCCGGCCGCTTCGCCCGGCTGGAGGAAGTGGCGCTGGTGCAGGCCTTCGCGCTCGCCGTCACCGGCCGCGCCTGAAGCCGGCGCGCCGCAGCGGGGGAGAGCCGCAAATGTCGCGCGCGCCCGGCTATGCGGGCGGCGCGCAGCGGCCTATTCTGCCCTTGCCGGCGATGCGTGCCGGCCCTGTCGCAGGGGAATGGCCGATGACGGCCCAACCGGGATCACGCCTTCGCCGCCGCCGCCATCGCAGGGGCGCCGCGCCGTGCCTTGCGGCCTGCGGGCTGGCGCTCACGCTTGCCTTCGCGCCCGCGGCCGGGGCCGCCACACAGGCGCAGCTCAATGCCGAGGCGGCGCAGGCGGCCGCGCAGGCGCCGCCGGTCAAGCCCCGCCCGATCCCGATGGACTGCCGTCAGGCCGCCGGCACCTTCGGCGCCGGCAAGCTGTGGTTCGGCCGCTATGTCGGCTGGCGCACCAACATCTGGGATGACGAAGTGCAAACCTCGCAATGGGGCTGCTTCGTGCGCGAAATCGACTGCCGCAACTGGCTCTACTGGATGCAGACCGACTGGCCGGACTGGACCAACGTCGCCGCCTGCTCGCCCGGTTTCCGGCCCTGACCGGCCGCGGCCACGCGGTTTCCACCCCGGGATCGCGGCCCCGGTCTTTGCTGATCCGGTCTTTGCTGATCCGGGCTTGCT
>NZ_DAISHT010000054.1:11341-18003 GCF_036822375.1 Pseudoxanthobacter sp.
TTGCTGATCCGGGCTTGCTTGATCCGGTATTTCTGCGCCCCAAGAGCTCTGCTGCCAGAGGGTTCCCGCCATGGCCCTGTCTTCCGCCGTTCCGCGCCCGGTGCAGGCGGCCATTGCCGCCGCGCTCTGCGGCCTCGCCGCGCTTGCCGTCCTGCCGGCCGCCGCGCAGACCCTGCCATGGCGCATCGCGCAGTTTCAGGCGCAGACGCCGGATTGCGAATCCCATCCCGCTTACGGCTGGGTCGGCCGCGTTTCCGGCCAGAGCAACACCTCGTGGGGCTCGGGTTCCCTTCCGGTGTCGGTTATCGGCTGCTTTCCGTCAGAGGCCGACTGCAATGTCTGGCGCAACCGCGCCATTGGCCTCGTCAATGCGCTGCTGATCCAGAATTCCTGCCGTCCGCGGCCGGTTCCCGGGCGCTGAGGCAGATCGATCACCAGAACCAGACAGCAAAAAGGGCGCCCGAAGGCGCCCTTTTCGATTCGCTTGCCGAAGAAAGCCTCAGACGGCCTTCTCGTAAAGCTCCAGAACGTAGTCCCAGTTGATCAGGCTGTCGACGAACGCCTCAAGATACTTCGGGCGGGCGTTGCGATAGTCGATGTAGTAGGAGTGCTCCCACACGTCCACGCCGAGAATCGGCGCGGCGCCCTGCACCAGCGGGTTCTCGCCGTTGGGGGTCTTGGAGATCTCCAGCTTGCCGTTCTTCACGGAAAGCCACGCCCAGCCCGACCCGAACTGGGTGGTGCCGGCGGCGATGAAGTCGGCGCGGAACTTGTCGTAGCCGCCGAGATCGCTGTCGATGGCCGCGGCAAGCTTGCCCGGCAGGCTCTTGCCGCCGCCGCCGGCCTTCATCCACTTCCAGAAGTGGATGTGGTTGAAGTGCTGGCCGGCGTTGTTGAACACGCCCGCGTTCTTGCCGTAGCTCGCCTTCACCACCTCTTCGAGGCTGAGACCCTCGAACTCGGTGCCCTTGATCAGGTTGTTGCCGTTGGTGACATAGGCAAGGTGGTGCTTGTCGTGGTGGTACTCAAGCGTCTCGGCCGACATGAACGGCGCGAGCGAATCGTAGGCATAAGGCAGTTCGGGAAGTTCAAAGGCCATCTGGTTTCTCCTTGGCGGGGTCTCAAATGACCCCGGTTTCGGCGGAAACGCCGGTTCGGCAGGTCCTCGCCGGACAGGTCGCGTGCCGGGCGGGGTGTCCCTGCCCGGCCATTCTCGGTCATTGCCCCGCACGGCGCGGGGCTCCCCGCAAAAAAGGCTGGCCTCATCCGCCGCGCGCGGCAGCCCTGCCCGCGTGCTGCGAAAGCCGGCCGGCCGCACAATCCATCTGCGTTGTGGAACATAAGGATTTGGGAGAATGGCGGCAACGGCCCCTTGAGGATAAAGTCCGGTTTCTCCCGCGCCTTTTCCGCCCCGGGCAAGGAGTTTCGCGGCCCGAACCGGAGACAGAAGAAAATGCCCCGCGCCGTCTATGTGTTCGACGCTTACGGAACGCTGTTCGACGTCCATGCCGCCGTGCGCCGCCATGCGCAGGCGGTCGGGCCGGCGGCCGACCGCCTGTCGGACCTGTGGCGCCGCAAGCAGCTCGAATATTCGTGGATTCGCGCCCTGATGGGCCATTACCGCGATTTCTGGCAACTGACCGAGGATGCCCTCGACTTCGCCTTCGCAGCCACGCCCGAGGCCGATCCCTCGACGCGCGCCGTGCTGCTCGATGCCTACCGCACCCTCGATGTCTATCCCGAGGTCTATGAGGTGCTGACCGCCCTCAAGGCCGGCGGCGCGCGGCTGGCGATTCTCTCCAACGGCACGCCGAAGATGCTGGCCTCGGCGGTCGCCAGCGCCCGGCTCGGCGATGCCATCGACGAGGTGATTTCGGTCGACGAGATTGCCACCTACAAGACCGCGCAGACGGTCTACGATCTGGTCGCCACGCGCTTCCGCGTCTTTCCCGATGCCGTGTCGTTCCAGTCCTCGAACCGCTGGGATGTGGCCGGGGCCACGGCCTATGGCTTCCGCACGGTGTGGATCAACCGCACCGGCCAGCCGGAAGAATATCCGGACCTGAAGCCCGCCGCGGTGCTGCCCTCGCTGAAGGGCCTGCTGGCGCTCGACTGAGACCGGCCGGCGCGGAGGCGGCACGCCCACCCCCGCGCCGGCAGTGTGTTTCCGGCGCCTGCCTCAGCGCTCGTCGCGGCCGATCCACTTCGTCACCACCGGCGCCTCATAGGCCCGGCAGGCGGCGATGAGGGCCTGCGGATCGTCGGCGACGATCAGCATGTCGCGGTGATGCGGACGCACGAACCCGGTCGTCACCAGCTGGTCGAGAAAGCCGATCAGCGGGCGGTAGAAGCCGCCGGCATCGAAGAAGGCGACCGGCTTGGCATGGTGGCCAAGCTGCGCCCACGTCCACATCTCGAACACCTCCTCCAGCGTGCCCGCGCCGCCCGGCAGGGCCACGAAGCCATCGGAAAGGTCGGCCATCAGGCTCTTGCGCTCATGCATGGAGCCGACGATGTGCAGTTCGCTGAGGCCGGGGTGGGCCAGCTCGCGCGCCCGCAGGGCCTCCGGCAGAATGCCCACCACGGTGCCGCCGGCCTCAAGAGCGCCGTCGGCCACCGCCCCCATGCAGCCCACCCGGGCCCCGCCATAAACCAGCCGCAGCCCCGCTTCGGCAATCGCCCGGCCAAGCCCGCGGGCCGTGCCGGTGTAGTCGAACCCCGTTCCGGGGTTCGATCCGCAATAGACGCACAGCGTCTTCAGGTCTCTCGTCATCTCAGCGCCGGTTATTCCGCCAGTTCCGCCAGCACACGCGCCCACGAGCGGATGCCCTTGTGGAAACTCGCCAGATCATATTTTTCGTTGGGCGAATGGATCTGATCGTCGGCATGGCCGAAGCCGATGAGCAGCGAATCCATGCCCAGAATGTCCTTGAAATAGCCCACGATCGGGATCGACCCGCCGGAGCCGATCACCACCGCCGGCTTCGGCCACTCGTCGGACAGCGCCTTCAGACTGCGCGCCATGTGCGGGCTGTCGATATCCACCGACAGGCCGGGGCTGCCGCCGTGGGCGTGGAACGCCACCGAACAGTCGCCGGGCACGCGGGCGGCGACGAATTCGCGGAAGGCCGCCCGGATCGTCTCGGGATCCTGCCCGCCGACGAGGCGGAACGACACCTTGGCGGAGGCCCTGGACGGAATCACCGTCTTGAAGCCCGGCCCGGTATAGCCGCCGATCATGCCGTTCACTTCCGCCGTCGGCCGCGCCCACACCTGCTCCAGCACCGAGCGGCCACCCTCGCCGGCCGGATATTTCAGGCCGATGCCGCCGAGGAAGGTCTCCGCCGTCATGCCGAGCGAATCCCACTGCGCCCGGATCGCCGCCGGCGTCTCCGCCACGCCGTCATAAAAGCCCGGCACGCGGACGTGACCGTTCTCGTCGTGCAGATCGGCGAGGATCTTCGCCAGCACATGATTCGGGTTGCGGGCCGCGCCGCCGAACAGGCCGGAGTGCAGGTCCTTGCTGGCCGCGGTGATGACGATTTCCTCGCCCACCAGGCCGCGCAGCGAGGAATTGATCGCCGGCGTCTCGCGGTCCCACATGCCGGTGTCGCAGATCAGCGCCACGTCGTGCGAGAGTTCCTTGGCATTGGCCTCAAGGAACGGCACGAGGCTCGGGCTGCCCGATTCCTCCTCGCCCTCGAACAGGATGGTGACCGGCACCGGCAGGCGGCCGTGCACGGCGATCCACGCCCGGCAGGCCTCCACGAACGTCAGAAGCTGGCCCTTGTCGTCGGCGGCGCCGCGCGCCACGATCACCTTGCGACCGGCCTCGTCCTCGGCAAGGCGCGGGGCGAAGGGGTCGGTGTGCCACAGCTCCAGCGGGTCCACCGGCTGCACGTCATAATGGCCGTAGAACAGCACATGCGGGCCGGCGGCTGTGGCGTCGGTGCGGTGGCCCACCACCATCGGATGGCCGGGCGTCGGCCGCGTGCCGGCGACAAAGCCCAGCCCGTTCAGCGTGTCCGCGCACCAGTTAGCCGCCTCCGCGCAGGCCCGCGCGTGATCGGGATCGGTGGAGATGGAAGCAATGCGCAGCAGCGCGAACAGCCGCTCCACGCTCTCATCGATATCGGCGTCGATGCGCGCCAGAACAGCATCGATAACGGCGTCTGCCATGATCTTTCCTCTCCAAGATTCGTCGCGAACCGGCGGAAGCGGGCCGGCCCGCCGCGCCGCTTCCGTTATCCCGCTGCGGCCCCGGTCCCGCCTCAGCGCAGGATCGAGCCCAGAATTCCGCGCACCACCGCCCGGCCGATGGAGCCGCCGACCGAACCGGCGGCTTTGCGCCCCAGATCGCCGGCAACCCGCCCCGCCATTTCGCGGGTGACCGAGCGGGCGGCGGACTGCAGCGGCGTCAGCCGCCGTCCGCGCGCCCGGCCGGTGCCGAACACCGTGTCGAACAGCCCGCCGAGGCCGCCCTCGCCGCCCTCTTCCGCGCCCCCCGGGCCGCTGTCGCCGGCCGGCGCCGGAGCGCTCTTGCCGGCACTCATCCCCGCGCTCCTGCCCGCCGGCGCTGCCGGGGCCTCGCCGCGCGTGCCGGCCGCGCGCTCCGTCAGGATTTCATAGGCCGATTCGCGATCCACCGTCGCCTCGTAGCGTGCCCGCAGCGGACTTGCGGCGATGATGCGCTGCCGCTCCTCGTCGCTGAGCGGCCCGACGCGCCCTTCCGGCGGGCGGATGCGGGTGCGCTCCACCACCGAGGGCGCGCCATCGGCCTCCAGCAGCGAGACCAGCGCCTCGCCGACCGCCAGCTCTGTCACCGCCCGGGCGGTATCGAGCGCCGGATTGGGCCGGAAAGTTTCCGCCGCAGCACGCACCGCCTTCTGGTCGCGCGGGGTAAAGGCGCGCAGCGCATGCTGCACCCGGTTGCCGAGCTGACCCAGCACGGTTTCCGGCAGGTCGAGCGGGTTCTGGGTGACGAAATAGACGCCGACCCCCTTGGAACGGATGAGCCGCACCACCTGTTCGATCTTGTCGACGAGTGCCTTCGGTGCATCGTCAAACAGCAGGTGCGCCTCGTCGAAGAAGAACACCAGCTTCGGCCGCTCCGGATCGCCGACTTCCGGCAGTTCCTCGAACAGTTCCGACAGCATCCACAGCAGGAAGGTCGCGTAAAGCCGCGGGCTGTGCATCAGCCGGTCGGCGGCCAGAATGTTGATGGCGCCGTATCCGCGCCGGTCCCAGCGCATGAAATCATGGATATAGAGCGCGGGCTCGCCAAAGAACCGGTCCGCGCCCTCGCCCTCCAGTGCCAGAAGCTGGCGCTGGATCGCTCCGACCGATGCTTTGGAGACGTTGCCGTAGCGCGGGCCGATCTCCGCCGCCCGCTCCGCCACGAAGCTCAGCATCGCCCGCAGGTCCTTCAGGTCCAGCAGCAGCAATCCCTCGTCGTCGGCCACCCGGAACACGATGGAAAGCACGCCGGCCTGCGTCTCGTTCAGCCCCATCAGGCGGGAGAGCATCAGCGGCCCCATTTCGGAGATGGTGGCCCGCACCGGGTGCCCCTTTTCCCCGAACACATCCCAGAACACCGCCGGAAAACCGCGCCGGTTCAGCGTCAGGCCCATGTCGGCCGCCCGCGCATCGAACGCCGCATTCGGCGCGCCCGGCGCCGCGATGCCCGACAGGTCGCCTTTGATATCGGCGGCAAAAACCGGCACGCCCGCTGCCGAAAACCCTTCCGCCAGCACCTGCAGCGTCACCGTCTTGCCGGTGCCCGTGGCACCGGCCACCAGACCGTGGCGGTTGGCCCGTTTCAGCAGCAGCGTCTCCGCCTTGTCGCTGAACCCGATGACGATCCTGTCCGCAGCCATCCCATCCGCAGCCATGGTGCGATCCCCTCATCCGGCCCCCTCGCCCGACATGGGAACGCGGCCGGCCTTGTGCGTTATAGGCGCGGGCAGAATTTGCGGCAAATCCTTGCGGCCCGGCGCAAAGGAGGCCAAAAGGTGCGGGCTGCGCCGGCCCGCCCGGCCCCGGCCCGAAGACCGGCCGGATACGGGGCATGAAAAGGGGTGGGCAACGGCGCCGCAGGCCGGCATTCCGGGCTTGTCGCAAAGGGGCAAGTTGTGTTGAGTGGCGGCGCTGCGGCGAATGCAATGGCCGACATCAAGCGGAGGACTTCGGGACCATGGATCAGCTCATCGCCAAGATCGCCAAGAAGACCGGGCTCGACGAAGCCCACGTCCGCAAGGCCATTCAGATCGTGCTGAGCTTCCTGCACCATGACGGCCCGGCCGACGAGGTGAAGGCGCTTTTCGCCAAGCTGCCCGGCGCCAACGCGATGCTGCAGCATTCCGGCGCCACCGATGACGTGGGCGGCCTCGGCCGTCTGTTCGGCGGCGGCCTCGGCGCCATGGGCGCTTTCAACGAGCTGACCTCGGCCGGCCTCGAAATGGGCCAGATTCAGACGGTGCTGAAGGAAATCGACACCTTCGCCCGCGAGAGCGCCGGCGACGAGCTGGTGGACAACGTGGTCGACGCCATTCCGGGCCTGCGTCAGGTCATCTGACACCGCCCTTTCGCGGCACAGCCCGCTTATCCGGTGCATCCCGGCCGGCACGGAGACCGCCCGCGACGGCCTCTCCGGCGCCGGCTGA
>NZ_DAISHT010000054.1:18103-19594 GCF_036822375.1 Pseudoxanthobacter sp.
GTGGCGCGGACTGCGAACACCGGACCCGGCCCAGCGGCCGGGTCATCTGGCACACCCCTGCTGGCACACCCCTGTCCGCTGCTGCACGCCCCTGTCCGCTGCCGGCCTCTCTGGCGCCGGCGCACGGGGCCCTTCCGGGCAGCACGGCCTTCCTCAGAAGCAGCCGCTCTCCTTCCTCAGAAGCAGCCGCTCTGAGGCCAGACCGGCCCGCAGCCCGCGACAATCCCCGCCTTCGCCCTGATATCCCGCGCACACGCCGGCCACCGAAGGCCGCAACGCGACGGGCCCCGATAACGGGGCCGACGACAACGGGACCGAAGACAACGGAGCCAAAGACCGTCTGACGCGCCGCCGGGCCGTCTCCGCCGCCCTCGCCACGGCCTTCGCCCGGAAACCCGCGCCGGGGGGCCGGCCGGCCCCCGTCGCCGGCTGGCATGCGGCGTCAGGCGAACTCCACGTCGACGATGCCGGGCACCGCCCGCAGGGCACCGGCCAGTGGCGGCGAGACCTTGTAGCGGCCCGGAAGCCGCATCTCGATTTCGCGCCGCCCCTCGTCCAGCATCAGGATCACGCTCACCTCGCCGTCGCCCCCGGCAGGCAACTGGCGGGACAGGGCATCAAGCGGGCTCTCGTCCTTCAGGAACACCTTGAGCGACCGCTTCTTGCGCTGCGCGGCCGCCTCCAGCGATTCGACCGACTGGATGCGCACGCTCACCTGCTCCTCGCGCTCCTCGGCCGCCACCATCAGCACCACCGACTGGCCGGGCTCAAGCTGATCGCGCACCTGCGCCAGCGTCTCCGAGAAACATACCGCCTCATATTGTCCGGTCGGATCGGACATGCGCACGATGCCCATGCGGTTGCCGGTGCGCGTCTTGCGCTCCTGACGCTGCGTCACCGTGCCCACCAGCCGGCCGAACCCGGCGCCGCGCTTCACCGCCGCCTGAAAATCCTCCCACATCTGCACGCCGAGCGATTTCAGCAGCGGCCGGTATTCGTCGAGCGGATGGGCGGAGAGATAGAAGCCGATGGTGGCGTGCTCGCGGTTGAGCTTCTCCGCCGGCATCCACGGGTCCGTGGCCGGCAGCTTGAGCGGCTGCGGTCCGGCCCCGCCGAACAGTTCCGACTGGCCGCGCTCAGCGCCGTCCGCGGTGTGCGCCGCCTCCGCCAGCACCACATCGAGGCCGTTCACCACCCGCGCCCGGTTCGGCTCGATATCGTCGAAGGCGCCGGCGCACGCCAGCGCTTCCAGCGCACGCTTGTTGACGATCTTCGGGTTGATGCGGCGGGCAAAGTCGCCCATGTCGCGGAACGGCCGCCCGTTGCGCATCTCCACGATATGGTCGACCACCGAGCGCCCGACCCCCTTCACCGCCCCCAGCGCATAGGCAATGCGGCCCTCGATCACGTCGAACACCGCGCCCGAGCGGTTGACCAGCGGCGGCAGCACCGCAATCTTCAGCCGCTCCGCCTCGCGGCGGAAATCGTTGA
>NZ_DAISHT010000055.1:0-19446 GCF_036822375.1 Pseudoxanthobacter sp.
ATGGCGATCGAACGCACTTTCTCGATGATCAAGCCGGATGCCACCCGCCGCAACATCACCGGCAAGATCGTTGACCGGCTGGAGTCCGCGGGCCTGCGCGTTGTCGCGCAGAAGCGCATCCTCATCACCAAGGCGCAGGCCGAGGCCTTCTACGGCGTGCATCGCGAGCGTCCGTTCTTCGGCGAGCTGGTCGAGACCATGACCTCGGGCCCGGTCGTCGTGCAGGTGCTGGAAGGCGAGGGCGCCATCCTGAAGAACCGCGAAGTGATGGGCGCCACCAACCCGGCGCAGGCCGCCGAAGGCACCATCCGCAAGGACTTCGCCGTGTCCATCGGCGAGAACTCGGTGCACGGCTCGGATGCCCCGGAGACGGCCGCTCAGGAAATCGCCTTCTTCTTCGCCACGGCCGAGATCACCGGCTGAGGACGCATCTGCGGTTGCCGCAGGCCGGCCGGCTGGCCGCTGTGGCTGCGGCGCGTTAACCGCAGGGCCGTAAGGCCCGCCGATGCCTCTTGGCAACCTTTCCGGCAACGGCCGGCGCCCATGCGCCGGCCGTTTGTTTTTGGCGCGGGGCGTCGTTTTTGGCGCAATCGCTGGCCGTCGCATCCGGCCGGCCGATGGCGGGGCCCCATGTGCCTGCCGGCGGCCGCCGCCCCGAAAGGGACAGAAATTGCCATTGTTCGGCCGAAAATTGGTCCGGTCCGGCATGCGATTAAACCTTCATAAACGCTGTCAGCGTCTACTGACATTAACGATGACGGGCGAGTCGGATGAGGGCGATGCAAAACGCATTTTGGAGTTCCCGACTGGGCGGCACGGCTGCGGCCATCCAGATTTCGGACGTTCCTGCCTCGCCGGGTCGCCGTTTCCGCTTTTCTGCGCTTGCGGGCGTGGCTGTCTGCGCATTCGGTCTGGCCGGGTGCAGTGATATCACCCGTTTCGCCGAGGCACCGCTGTTTACGGCTTCCACGCCCAACCAGCAGCAGATTTACGGAAGCGGCGGCGTGGCGCAGGGGGGCGTGAGTTCCACCGGGAACATCGCTCCGATGCGCACCGCGAGTGTGACCGCAACGCCGCTGCCGCCGCCGTCGGCCGTGACCTCGCAGCCGCTGCCGGCTCCGGGCGCAGTCGCTGCCGGCGCCGTTGCCAGCGTGGCCCCGGCTGCGGCAGCCGCTGCCGCACCGGCGATGAGCGGTACCTATCAGGGCTGGAGCGCCGTCGGCGGCACGGTGCTGACCGCCGGTGCCGGCGATACGCCGACCTCGCTTGCCCAGCGCTATGGCGTGCCCGTCAACGCCATCATGAGCGTGAACGGCCTGAGCGATGCCTATGGCGCCCTGAACGGCCGCCGCGTGACCATTCCGACCTTCACCTCCGGCACAGCCACGCAGGTGGCCAGCGATGCCGCCAAGGCCGCCATTCCGGCCCCGGCGGGCGGCTATGTCGTGACGCCGGGCGAGACGCTCTATTCCGTGGCGCGCAAATATCAGGTGAGCCCGGCTGCCCTGGCCGCGGCCAACGGCCTGACGACCGACAGCCAGATCAAGATCGGCCAGTCGCTGCAGATCCCGACCGGCGCGGCCGCCACGGCCACCAAGGTTGCGTCCGTCATGCCGGTGCCGGCGCCCGCAACGGCGGCGGCAACGGCAACCGATGCGGCCCAGCAGACCCTCGCCGCCGGCGCCAGCACGCTGCAGGCCGAGGCGGCCAAGGTTGCCAACCCCGCCGCCCCGCCGGCGCCGCCGGCCGGGCAGCAGGTCGCCTCGCTGCCTTCCGCCGCCGGCTCGGCCGCCAAGACCGCAACCGATGCCGCGGCTGCCAGCGCACCGGAAGAAGAGGCCGGCTCCGGCTTCCGCTGGCCGGTGCGTGGCCGCATCATCGCCGGCTTCGGCAAGAAGTCGAACGGCGAGCAGAACGACGGCATCAACATTGCCGTGCCGGAAGGCACGCCGGTGAAGGCAGCCGAGGCGGGCACCGTGATCTATGCCGGCAACGAGCTGTCGGGCTTCGGCAATCTGGTGCTGGTGCGCCACGAAGGCGGCTGGGTGACTGCCTATGCCCACAACAAGGAGCTTCTGGTGCGCCGCGGCGAAACCGTGAAGCGCGGCCAGACCATCGGCTATGCCGGCGCCACCGGTTCGGTCAGCCAGCCGCAGGTGCATTTCGAACTGCGCAAGGGCTCGCAGCCGGTCGATCCGCTGCCGCATCTGGCCGGCGCCTGAGCGCCGTCCGGCCAGCGCATCCGCGCGGCAAAAGGCACGGCCCGGCACGGCTGAGAGTTCCTGCAAAGAGCCTCTGCCCGGCAGGAGCGCGGGTCCGCAAGAGCGCGGTCCGGCAGGAAAGCGCGCCGGCACGGCCGCCGCCATCCCCGCGACCAAGATCCGGCCGACCAAGATCCGGCAGCGTCCCGCGGCACGCGATCGAAATCCTTTTCACACCCGCCGGGCGCTGCCGCCTCCGGCGGGTGTTGTTTTTGCGGGTGTAATTTCGGCGTGTGTCATTCCGTGCAGGCATTCTCGCCGTGCGGATGTTCCCGCACCCGGCCGTGCAGGGCAGGGGGGCGGCCGTGGTCCGCCGAACATGTCAGCCGAACATGCCGGCCCAGTCCGATGGCACCGTGCCGACGCGGTCGATGACCACGGCATCCTCATAGACGCCGATGTCCGGGTCGGCGGCGCGGCTGAAGGCGAGCGCACCGGCGGCGCCGCTGCCGGTCAGGCGCAGGGCCATGCGCCGGGCGGATTCCGAATCGCGCGCTTCCACCGGATCGCCGGGCACCAGTTCACCGTCATCACCGGCAGCGAACGGCACAACCACAAAATAGGTCAGTCTGGCCATGTTCTTCCATCTCCAGTCTCGCTGGAAATGGAACATAGCAGGAACAAACTTCGTTTACCAGTCCCTGCTGCAACCTGCGCGCCGTGTCCGGGCCGGCCAGCGGGGCGGGGCTCAGCCGGGCGGGGGCGGTTCCGGTGTCTGGCAGAGATCGGCCCATTCGGCACCGACGAGGGCTGCCATGCGCTGCGGGGCGATGCGGACGGCGCTGTTGCGGGCCCCCGCGGCCGGAACGACTTCGTCAAAGGCCTGCAGCGACAGGTCGCAATAGACCTTCAGCGGCGTTGCGAGGCCGAACGGGCAGACGCCGCCCACCGGATGGCCGGTGATTGCGGCCACCGTTTCAGCATCGAGCATGCGCGGCTTGCCGCCGAGCACGGCTTTGATCTTGCGGTTGTCGAGACGGGCATCGCCGCGCGCCACCACCAGCACCACCGCGTCGCCGATCTTCAGCGACAGCGTCTTGGCGATCTGCGCGGCGGCGACACCGTGGGCCTCGGCTGCCTCCGCCACCGTGGCGCTGCTCGCCTCGGTGACCAGAACTGCGATATCCGGGGCATGGGCCGCGAAGAAGGCCCGCACGGAGTCCAGACTCATCCGCTCTTCCTTTCCGGGTCTCAGGCGGCCGGCGGCTCGGCGCGCTCGATGACGAGAGCGTGCACGGGGCCGGCCAGTTCCTCTGCCAGAATGGTGTTGATCAGGCGGTGCCGCGCCATGCGCGAGGCGCCGCGGAAACCCTCGGCCACGATGCGCACGCGGAAGTGGCTCTCCACGCCGCTGTGACCATGATGGCCGGCATGCAGACGGCTGTCGTCGATCACCTCCAGCGCCTGCGGCGCCAGCGCGGCCCTGAGCTTGGTTTCGATCCGGTCCTTCATGGACATCGCTGTCGTCGGCATGGCTGTCGTCTCCTCCCGGTCGCGGCGTCAGGCTGCCAGATGGCGGAAGGCGGCGACGACCTTCTCGTAGACCGCGCGCTTGAACGGCACGACCAGCGCCGGCACGTTCTCCAGCGGTTCCCAGCGCCAGGCCGAGAACTCGGGCTTGTGGCCGCCGGGCGGGGCGAGCACGTTGATGTCGCCATCCTCGCCCTCGAAGCGGAAGGCGAACCATTTCTGGATCTGGCCGCGATAGCGTCCCTTCCACGCCTTGCCGACCAGTTCGGCCGGCAGATCGTATCGCACCCACTCGGGCGCTTCGGCGATCAGGCTGGCCCTGACCACGCCGGTCTCTTCCATCAGCTCGCGGCGGGCGGCGATTTCCGGCTCCTCACCCTCGTCGATGCCGCCCTGCGGCATCTGCCAGGGATTGGAAAGGCTCTTGCCTTCCTCGCCGTCGCCGCGGCGCTCGCCGACGAAGACCCGGCCGTCTGCCGAAAACAGCACCACGCCGACGCACGGCCGGTAGGGCAGCGACGCCGGATCGACGGCTGCGGCCTTGTCGCGGTGCGCCTTGTCCTTATCCTTGTGCTTGCCCATCGGGTCCTCCCGTTCGTTTCAGCCGCCGGCGGCCCTGCGCCGCAAAGCGCCACATGCGCCACAATCGCGGCAGGGCCGGCATTTCGGTGATGGTGTGCAGCGGATCGGTGCGGCTGGTCTGCAGCCGGTTCAGCAGCGGCAGCGTGCCGGACAGCGGCAGAAAAGCCGGCACCGCCGCCGGCGGAACCGCCCGTCCGATCGGGCCGACGCGGTCGAGATGATGGCGCGCGTGGGCGATCATCTCGCCCAGCGCCGCCCGCAGGGCCGGGCTGTCGGTGCCGGCGCGCACAGCGGCGGGGTCCGCGCCATGGCGCGCCAGTACGTCGCCGGGCAGAAAGAGCTGCCCGCGCGCGCTGGCCCGCGGCACTCCCTGCACCACGCGACAGAGCGTCAGCGCCGCACCGGCGTGGCCCGCAAGCGTGCCGGTGCCGGGATCGCGGCCGCCGGCCAGCACGATGGCCCCAAGCTGTATCAGCGCACCGGCGGTTTCGCCGGCATAGCCTTCCATCTCGTTCAGATCCGGCATGGCATCGTCATAGAGGTCGAAAGTGTGGGCATCGATCACCCCGATCAGCGCCGGCACCGGCAGGCTGTAGCGTGCGATCGCCTCCAGCAGGGCATCGGCCACCGGGTGTCCGCTGGGCTGGCGATGCTCCAGCGTATCGCGCCACCATTGCAGCCGGATTTCACCCGGCAGCACTTCGCGCACGCTCTCGCGCACGCGCGCAATCTCGATCCCGAAGGCCGCCAGCGCCAGCAGCGCCGGCCGTGCCGCTTCCGGCGCGAACAGGGCCGCAAGATAGCGGTCGGCATCGAAGCGGCGGACGAGGTCGAGGCAGTGATCGGCGGTATCCATCGGCGGTCCGCAAAAGGCCGGCGAGCAGCGGCGCGCCGCTGCTCAGAACACCGGCAGGAAGCCGGCCGCAACCGGCCGCTCTTCCGAGAGCATCACATTATAGGTCCGCACGGCCGCCCCGGTGGACATCATCTCCACCCTGAGTCCGGCGCCCTTGAGGTACCACAGCAGGTCCGGCGGCAGGACGGCGAATTTCTCGCCGGTGCCGAGCAGAAAGAAGCCGAACGAGGCCGCCTGCGCCACCACGGGCGCAAAGGCCTCGCGGTCGAGATCGGCAACGCTGACCGGCGACCAGCCGTGGATGCCGCTCGGCAGCGCCAGAATGGCCCCCCGGTGCGACATGCCGGCAAAGCGGAAGCCGCCATCCCCATAGGCATCGACCGGCGCACGGTCGGGAAAATGGGCCTGCCGGATGACGATGCCGGCCATCGCTCAGACCGCCCCGGTGGCGGCGGCCGCGCCTTCCTCATTGTTCGGCCGGCCGGTCCGCAGGCGGAAATAAATCAGCACCGGAGCGGCGATGTAGATCGACGAGAAGGTGCCCACCACCACGCCGAAGATCATCGCGAACACGAACGAGCGGATCACTTCGCCGCCGAAGACATAGAGCGAAATCAGCGCGATCAGGGTCGTGATCGACGTGATCATGGTGCGGCCGAGGGTTTCGTTCACCGACAGGTCGATGAGGTCCGCAATCGGCATCTTCTTGTATTTGCGCAGATTCTCGCGAATTCGATCGTAGACGACCACCGTGTCGTTCAGGGAATAGCCGACAATCGTCAGAATGGCGGCAATGGACGACAGGTTGAACTCGAAGGGAACCAGCGTGTAGATGCCGAGCGTCAGGATCACGTCGTGCAGCGTGGCAATGATGGCGCCGACGGCGAACTGCCACTCGAAGCGGAACCACACATAGACCATGATCGCGGCCAGCGTCACGACGAGGCCGAGCGTGCCGTTGCGCGCCAGTTCGCCGGAAACGCGCGGCCCGACGACTTCGGTGCGGGTGATGTCGTAGCCATCGCCGAGCGCATCGCGGACCAGAAACACCGCACGCTGCTGCGCCTCGTCGCCGCCTTCCTGGCGGGCGATGCGGATCAGCACGTCATCCGGGCGGCCGAATTCCTGAATCTGCACATCGCCCAGATTGAGGTCGCCGACGGTATTGCGCAGCTCGGCCAGATCGGCCGGCTTGCCGCTGGTGGTGGTGATCTCGATCACCGAACCGCCCTTGAAGTCGATGCCGTAGTTCGGGCCGACCGTGAAGAAGGCGACCAGAGAGGCGATCGACAGCACCACCGAAATCGGCAGCATCACGCGCCACAGGCGCATGAAGCCGATTTTGGTGCCGTCGGGGACGAGGCGAAGAACCTTCATGACGCGCTCAGTTCCTCAATGGGTCGCTCAGATGCTGATCTTGGTCGGGCGGCGCAGCCGCACCCAGAACACGACCAGCATGCGGGTAAAGGTGACGGCGGTAAACATCGTCGTGATGATGCCGAGGGCATGGGTCACGGCAAAGCCGCGGATCGGACCCGATCCCAGATAGAACAGCACGATGGCGGAAATGAACATCGTGATGTTGGCATCCAGAATGGTGCCGATGGCGCGGCGGAAGCCGGTGTCGATGGCCATGATCGCCGAGCGTCCGTTGCGCGCCTCTTCGCGGATGCGCTCGTAGATCAGCACGTTGGAATCGACCGCGGTGCCGACGGTGAGCACGATGCCGGCGATGCCGGGCAGCGTCAGCGTGGCGCCGAGCAGCGTGATGAGCGCGAAGATGAGCATCACGTTGACCACCACCGCGATGTTGGCCAGCAGGCCGAAGAAGCGGTAGACGGCGAACATGTAGATGCAGACGGCGATCGTGGCGATGATCGAGGCGATCTCGCCGGCGCGGATGGAATCCTCGCCGAGGCCGGGGCCGATGGTGCGTTCTTCCACGATGGTCAGCTTGGCGGGCAGGGCGCCGGCGCGCAGCAGAACGGCCAGATCGTTGGCGGTTTCCACCGTGAAGTTGCCGGAGATCTGGCCCGCGCCGCCGAGGATCGGCTCGCGGATGTTCGGCGCCGAAATCACCTCGTTATCGAGCACGATGGCGAACGGCCGGCCGACGTTCTGCTGGGTGATGGTGGCGAACTTGCGCGACCCGGCAGTGGAAAGGCGGAAGGACACCACCGGTTCGTGGTTGGTCGGCTCGAACGTCGCCTGAGCGTCGACGAGGTCGTCGCCGGTCAGCAGCGGCGCCTCTTCCACCACATAGGGCACGGGCGGATCGTTGACCGAATAGAGCAGCATCGTGCCGGCCGGCGGCTTGCTCTGGATCACCGTCTGCGGATTGATCGAGGTGTCGACCAGATGGAAGGTGAGCTGGGCGGTCTGGCCGACGATGGCCTTCAGGCGATCCGGATCGTCGAGGCCGGGGGCCTCGACCAGAATGCGGTCGGCGCCCTGACGCTGAATGTTGGGCTCCACGGTGCCGAGTTCGTCGACACGGCGGGCGATAACGCCGATCGACTGATCGACGATGGAGCGCACGCGCTGTTCGAGGCCCTGCTGGGTGAACGACAGCCGGGCGACGCCGTTGTCGGCCACCTCGACGCGGAACTCGTCGACCGGCTTGGCGCCGAACAGCGACGAGGACAGCGGGTTGCGCAGCTCGTCGAGGCGCTTGCGGGCCTCGGCGAGCTGATTCATGTCGCGGATGCGCACCGTCACCGCATCGCCCTTCACCGCAAGATCGGTGAAGCCGATGCGCGGCTCCTCGCGCAGAGCGCCGCGCACCTCTCCGGTCAGCGTCTTGAGACGCTTCTGGATATAGTCCTCGCGGTCGACCTCATAGAGCAGATAAACGCCGCCCTGCAGGTCGAGACCGAGCACGATCTGGCGTTTCGGCATAAAGGCCGGCCAGTTCGCCACGGTCTCCCGGGAGAAGAAGTTGGGCAGCAAAACCACGAACCCGCCGAGCACGACGGCGAGGATCAGGGCGATCTTCCAGCGTGAGAGATAGAGCATGGTTCGCAGTCTTTGAGGCGGGCGGGACGGGGTGGACCGGATCAGGCGTTGTCGTTAACCGGCTCGCCCTTGGCGCGCACGTCCTGAATGGCGGAGCGCAGCACGCGCACGCGCACGCCCTCGGCCAGTTCCACCTGCACGTCGGCGTCGCCATCGGCCTTCACGACCTTGCCGATGAGGCCACCGGCAGTGACGATGGTGTCGCCGCGCCGCACCTTGGAGATCATCTCCTGATGCTGCTTCTGGCGCTGACGCTGCGGACGCAGGATCAGGAAGTACATGATGACGATGATGACCAGGAACGGCGCGAACTGCAGCACCATGTCGGTCGTGCTGGCCGGGGCACCGGCAGCGGCCTGGGCATAGGCAGGGGCAATAAAGTTCATCGAGTCCTCGAGCCTTGGGTGGCATCGCCCTGAGGGGCGGTGCATCAGCGCCGTTCCGGCACCGACAGGCAACGGTGCCCGTCCGGCCGGCATAGCCGCATGTGTTATCGTCCGCAGTGCAGCACTGCAACGCCTATAAGCAGCACTTTCCCGCACATCGCCGGGCAGGCGCAATGATCCGGCGGCAACAGGCGCCGGATTTGGCTGCCTCCCGGCCCGAAAATCGCGGCGGTCCGGCACCATGCGGGCCGGATCGCAGACGCGCGGACTATAAACGTCGCCTGCCGGTTTGCAAATCGGCGGCCATTTTCCACGCCCGGCCGTCATGCTAGAGGTGCGCGGGCCGCTCCCGCTTCCGCGCCCACGCCCGCGCAGAATATCGGGGCGCTGGCGCGGGAACGCGCCGGAAGATCAGGATTGTCCGAAGCGGAGTGCATGCCGTGGCCGAAATTTCCGCCGCCGACGTTGCCGCCCTCGCGGCGCGGTTCGACCGTCTCATTGCCCTCGTGGAACGGGCCGTTCCGCCGGAGGTGCGGGTGCCGGATCTGGCCGGTGCCGATGCGTTCGTCTGGCAGGCGAACCCGCCGGTGCTGGAGCCGGTGGAGAAGGTCAACCGCGTCGAAATCGGCCTGCTGCATGGCGTCGATTCGGCCCGCGACCAGCTTCTGGCCAACACCGCGCGCTTTGCGCGCGGGCTGCCGGCCAACAACGTGCTGCTGTGGGGCGCGCGCGGCATGGGCAAGTCCTCGCTGGTGAAGGCCGCGCAGGCCGCCGTCAACGACGCCCTTGCCGCCGGGGGCGAGACGGCGCGGCTGAAGCTTGTCGAGATTCACCGCGAGGATATCGACAGCCTGCCGGCGCTGATGGCGATTCTGCGTGCGGCGCCGCATCGCTTCATCGTGTTCTGCGACGACCTGTCGTTCGATGCCGGCGATACCAGCTACAAGTCTCTGAAGGCGGCGCTGGAAGGCGGGCTGGAAGGGCGGCCGGCCAACGTGATGTTCTACGCCACCTCCAACCGCCGCCACCTGCTGCAGCGCGATATGATGGAGAACGAGCGGTCCACGGCCATCAATCCGGGCGAGGCGGTGGAAGAGAAGGTGTCGCTGTCCGATCGTTTCGGCCTGTGGCTCGGCTTCCACAAGTGCACGCAGGAAGAATATCTCGCCATGGTCACGGGCTATGTCACGCGGTTCGCGCTGCCCGTGGGGGCGGAGGACCTGCGCGCGCAGGCGCTGGAGTGGGCGACCACCCGCGGTTCGCGGTCCGGTCGCGTGGCCTGGCAGTTCATTCAGGATCTGGCCGGCCGTCTGGGCCGCCGTCTGGAAGACTGAGCGCCACCGGGCACGGCAACGGGCACAGGCGCCGCAACGGGCACAGCCATCGCCGGGCCGGTTCTGCCGGCCCGGCTTTCGTTTGCCGGATATGTCGGGGGAGGAATCGGCGCTGGCCGGCGTTTCCCGCCCGCTGGCCCCCCGGCTCGTCCTGAAGAGAGGGGGAGAGACGGGGGCAAGCAACAGGCAGCGAGGCTGCGTCGCCGGCGGTCCGGTTCCGGGCGGTGTCGTCCGGCCGGATGGCCTTCAGCCCGGCGGCGCGGCGCGGGCGCCGCGGGCCGGGCACGCGGTGCCGATTGCCCGCGCGCGTCTCTGCAGGCCCTGCGGCCCGCAGACAGTGTCATTCAGTGGTGCTGTAACCGGTGACCGGCCGCGCATCCGTCGTCGGCGTGTAGGCAATTGCCATCAGACCCAGCCAGCCGAGCGCCAGCACCACCATTGCAATCCGCATGGAACTTCCTGTGCTCCCTGGAGCAGACCTGCACGTCGTGCCCGGGGACGGGCGTTGTGCGGTGATCGCCGCCGGTGGCGTCACCGCCCCGCCCCGGCGGGCGGTGCAGGCCACGATTGTCACAATCTCAACTTCCGCCCCGCGGACCCGGAGAGGGAGCCCGCAGCCGCATCGTCGAAGGGGCGCCGGGTCCGGACGGGCCGGCGCCACAGCAGGTGAATGCCTCCGTAGGGCAATGTCCGTCAATGGCGTTTCAGGAGGTTCTGCCCTGCCGCCTTTGCCGCGGCGGGGCCATCATCCTTCGGTTGCTGTTAATGCGCTGTTAAAGGCCGGCGGCGGGGCCGCGGATTGCCTGTGGTTCACACCGCCCGGCCGGCCGGAAGGCCGCGTTGCAGGTGCTCGCCGAGCCGCGGCATGATTTCCACAAAATTACACGGCCGGTGCCGGTAATCGAACTGCTGCATCAGGATGCCATCCCACGCATCCCGGCAGGCGCCGGGCGAACCGGGCAGCACGAACACGAACGTGGTGCCGATCAGCCCGGCGGTGGCGCGGGACTGAATCGTTGATGTGCCAATGACCTCGTAGGACAGGCGATGGAATACGGCGGAAAAGCCCTCCATGCGCTTGTCGAACAGCGGCTCAAGCGCCTCCGGCGTCACGTCGCGGCCGGTGAAGCCGGTGCCGCCGGTGGTCAGCACCACGTCGACATCCGCGCGGGCCACCCAGCCGGTCACCAGCGTGCGGATCGCCGTCAGGTCGTCGGCCACGATGGCACGGTCGGCCAGCACATGGCCGGCCTCGCCGATATGGCGGGCGAGGGTGTCGCCGGAGCGGTCGTCGGCAAGGGTGCGGGTGTCGGAAACCGTTGCGACGGCGAAGCGGACCGGAACGAAGGGGCGGGATTCATCGATTCGACTCATCAGGCGTTTGCTCCCGGCTGGCGTGAGACCGTGCCGGCCTTTGTCCCGCGCAGTGTGTGCGTTGCGCAAGGGCCGGGCGGGCCGCCGCCGCGGGAACTTTTTTCGCCGGGGCAGGGCCGCATCCGGCGCAATGCCGGCGGCCGGGCGCCCGGCCCGCTGCGCGCCGGCTGCCGGCGCCCGCCGGCGGTGGTACCCGGCAGGACGGCGATGCCACGGCTTTGGCGCTGTGAGAGCACATTTTTGCCGGCTTTGGCCCCGAAACGCGTTTTGGCAGCGCTTGCGGGGCGTTCCTCAAGCCGGCACGGGGTGCGGGGCCCGCGGGCCGCCGGCTTGCTTGCTCCCGTCCGGCGGGTGTTATGAAACGCTTGGGGAGGCGTTCGCCTCAAGGGAGACCCGAAATGTCCAAAGAGCGTCAAAACAACGCCGCTGCGCCGTCCGCCGCCACGACCCTCGAAGACGGCGCCCTTTTTTATCACCGCCTGCCGGTGCCCGGTAAGCTGGAGATCCGCGCCACCAAGCCGCTCGGCAACCAGCGCGACCTCGCGCTCGCCTACTCGCCGGGCGTCGCCTTCCCGTGCCTTGAGATCGAGAAGGAGCCGGCGAAGGCGGCCGACTACACCGCCCGCGGCAATCTGGTGGCCGTCGTTTCCAACGGCACCGCGGTGCTCGGCCTCGGCGCGATCGGGCCGCTTGCCTCCAAGCCGGTCATGGAAGGCAAGGCGGTGCTGTTCAAGAAGTTCGCCGGCATCGATGTGTTCGACATCGAGGTGGACGAGCGCACGGTCGACCGCTTCGTCGATATCGTGGCGGCGCTGGAACCGACCTTCGGCGGCATCAACCTTGAGGACATCAAGGCGCCGGAGTGCTTCGAGATCGAGGCCCGGCTGCGCGAGCGCATGAACATTCCGGTGTTCCATGACGACCAGCACGGCACGGCCATCATCGTCGGTGCGGCCGTCAAGAATGCGCTGGCCATTGCCGGCAAGAAGATCGACGAAGTGAAGGTGGTCGCCTCCGGCGCCGGCGCGGCGGCCATCGCCTGCCTCAACATTCTCGTCTCGCTCGGCGCCCGGCGCCAGAACATCTGGGTCACCGATGTCGAGGGCGTGGTCTACAAGGGCCGCGAGGCGCTGATGGACCCGTGGAAGGCACCTTACGCGCAGGAGACCAACAAGCGCACACTGGCCGAGGTGATCGAAGGGGCCGACATCTTCCTCGGCCTGTCGGCCGGCGGGGTGCTGAAGCCGGAGATGGTGGCCACGATGGGCGAAAAGCCGCTCATCCTCGCCCTCGCCAACCCGACGCCGGAGATCATGCCCGATGCGGCGGCGGAGGTGCGCCCCGATGCCATGATCTGTACCGGACGGTCTGATTTTCCCAATCAGGTCAATAACGTCCTGTGCTTTCCTTATATCTTCCGCGGCGCCCTCGATGTGGCGGCAACGGCCATCAACGAGCCGATGAAGCTGGCCGCGGTGGAGGCCATCGCCGCGCTCGCCCATGAGGCGCCGCTGGGCGAGGATTCCGAGGAACGCCTCGTCTTCGGCCCGAAGCGGCTCATCCCGACGCCGTTCGACCAGCGCCTCGTGCTGCGCATTGCGCCGGCGGTGGCGCGCGCGGCCATGGAAACGGGCGTTGCCACCCGCCCGATCACCGACTGGGAAGCCTATCTCGACGGGCTGAACCGCTTCGTGTTCCGTTCCGGCATGGTGATGAAGCCGGTCATCGCGCGGGCCAAGAAGCTGAAGAAGCGCATCGTGCTGTGCGACGGCGAGGACGAGCGCGTGCTGCGCGCCTCGCAGATCGCGGTTGAGGACGGCATCGCGCGGCCGATCCTCGTCGGCCGCCCGCAGGTGATCGAAAGCCGGCTGGAGCGCTTCCGGCTGCGCATTCGGCCGGGCAGCGATTTCGACATCATCAATCCGCTCGACGATCCGCGCTACCGCGAATATGTCGATCTCTATTTCAACCTCGTCGGCCGCAAGGGCATCACGCCGGATGCCGCGCGCATCGTGGTGCGCACCAATTCCACCGTCATCGGCGCGCTGGCGCTGCGGCGCGGGGAGGCCGACGGCCTGCTGTGCGGCCTCGACGGCCGCTTCAACCGGCATCTGCGCGATATCCGGGCCATCGTCGGGCAGGCGCCCGGGGTTTCCGATCTGTCCACCCTGTCGCTGCTGCTGCTGAACGAGGGCGCCTACTTCCTGGCCGATACCTCGATTCAGGAAAACCCGAGCGCGGCCGGCATCGCGGAAATGACGGAAATGGCCGTGCAGCATGTGCGCCGGTTCGGCATCGCGCCGGCGGTGGCGCTGCTGTCGCATTCCAACTTCGGAACGCGCGACACCGCCTCGCCGCGCAAGATGCGGGAGGCGCTGGAAATCCTGCTCGCCGCCCACCCGGACATGGAAGTCGATGGTGAGATGCAGGGCGATGCGGCGCTGTCGCGTCTGGTGCGCGATCTTTCCATGCCGAAGTCGCGCCTGAAAACCGCGGCGAACCTGCTGGTGTTCCCGAACCTCGATTCGGCCAACATCGCGCTCACGCTGATGAAGGAAATCGGCTCGGGCCTGCATGTCGGTCCGATTCTGATGGGCACGGCCCAGCCGGCTCACATCCTGTCGTCGACGGCCACCAGCCGCGGCGTTCTCAACATGATGGCGGTGACGGCCGTGGATGCCGGCGCCCGCGCGAGCGCCGCCGCCTGAGAAGGCGGCCCGCGCGCCGCCCGCAACACCGGCATGGCGCCAAACCGGGATGGCGTAAAACCGGATGCCGCATAAACGAAACGGCGCGGAGAATGCTCTCCGCGCCGTTCTTTCTGTCTGACGCCGTTTTCGGGGCCTGCTCCGGCCGGGGCGTTGCCCCGGTCCTCAGCTCTCGCCGTAGGGCGGTACCGGGATGGCCAGATGGGCCTCGCGCAGGGCACGCGACCAGCGGTCGCGCAGGTCGCGGAAATAGGGGTCGTAGCCGTCGATGCGGTGGCGCAGGCACGAGCGGATGGCATCGCGCCGCACCAGAACGGTGTCGATGGGCAGGCCCACGCTCAGGTTGGAGCGCATGGTGGAATCCATCGAGATCAGGCCCAGCTTCAGCGCATCCTGCAGCGAGGTATCGAAGGTGGCTGCGCGGTCGAGGATCGGCTTGCCGTATTTGTGCTCGCCGATCTGCAGATAGGGCGTGTCTTCGGTCGCCTCGATGAAGTTGCCGGCGCGGTAGACCATGAACAGCCGCAGCCGCCCGCCGCCGATCTGGCCGCCGACCATCATCGTCACGTCGAACGAGGCGGAGTTCTGCTCCAGCGCGCGCCCGTCGATGCGGTAGACCTCGCGGATCGCGCGGCCCACGAACTGGGCCGTGCGGAACAGCGTCGGCATCTCCATCAGCGTCTCGATTTCGCCGGTCTCGGGGTTCTCAAGCCCTTCGGAAACCAGCGACAGCACCGACTGCGTCACAGCCAGATTGCCGGACGAGGCAATCGCCACGACGCGATCGCCCGGCCGCTCGAAAATGTGCAGCTTGCGATAGGTGGCGATGTTGTCGAGCCCGGCGTTGGTGCGGGTATCGGCGATCATCACCAGCCCCTCGCGGACCAGAATGCCGACGCAATAGGTCATGTGCTTTCCCGCTCTTCGGGTGCGGACCTGCCGGCTCCGGGGGAGGTTCCTCCCCTGCGGACCCTCGGGCAGCCCGTTCTGCAATCACAAACAAACGAGCCCGTCTTCAGGAGAATCGTCACACACGCCGCCGGGACTTCGCTCAGGTCGTGCCGCCACTCATGCCTGTGCCGGCCCGCGCACGCAAGGGGGCGCGCCGGCCGCGCCCTGCGGCGCGGCAAGCCGCCGCTGTGCGGTGGTGCGGCGAAGTCACAATCCGTGAGAGATCTCTTCGACCGTGATGTTGACGCTGATCTCTTCCTGCCCGCCGCCGGCCCGGGCGCCGCGGATGGGGGCGGCGCCGGCGCAGTCGAGGCCGATGGAAACCCGCACATGGGCATCGACCGGGCACATGCCGAGGCTGGGATCGAAGGCGATCCAGCCGAGCCCCTCCACAAAGGCTTCCACCCACGCATGGCCGGCATCGGCCTCGCGGGAGGCCTCCGGCCGGTGCAGGTAGCCGCACACATAGCGCGCCGGCACATGGGCCTGCCGCGCCAGCGCGATGAAGAGGTGCGCCAGATCCTGCGGGGTCGCCGGGTGCTCGGCATCCGCCAGCACCTCGCCGGCCGGGCGCACGGCGCCGTGGCGGGCCGGCGCCAGCAGGAAGCGGTCGAACACCGTCATGTTCAGCCGGTGGAGGAAATCCAGCGTGTCGCGCGCCTCGCTGAACAGCCCGTCGGCAAGGGCGTGGATGGCCGGCGTCGTTTCGGTAAATTCCGTCGGCCGCAGGAACACGCCGGCCGGCAGGCGGTCGCGCGCGCCGCGCACGATGCCGGCGGTGTCGTTCGTCACCACCTCGCCGCCGGCGGTGATGATCAGCCGGTCGAGCGGGCCGTCGAACGACAGCGAATGGGTGATGTTGCCGAACGGGTCTTCGATGCGCGTCAGCAGGCCGTCGGTCGAGACATCGAGCCGCCAGGACGAAACGTACTGGCCGTTATGGTTCTGCGGCGTGAGGCGCAGGATCTCGATCGCCCGGTCAATGGGCTGGTCGTAATGATAGATCGTCTCGTGCGTGATCCTGAGGCGCATGGCTGCCACTCCGCCGGAGAAGGCTGAACACGGGTCCCGATGGCCGGCAGGGCCGGCCCGACGGCATCGGGCAACGCGGCTTGACCCGGCGCCCGGAGGCGCCGTGCAGACAGGGACAAGAAGCCCCCGGCAGGAAAGACACGTGGCCCCGGCAGGAAACCACGGCCCCCGGCGGGCGGCCGGCAGCGTGCAGCGCGCACGCAGGCCGGCGCAAACGCGCGCCGGGGTTGTGCCGGTCACACCAGATACTGCTCGGTGATGGCCGCGCCAAGGCGATTGTTGTCGTCGATCACCTCGGTCAGGAACCGGTGCAGCCCGGTGCGCATCACCGAGCGGATATCGTTGTCGTTCAGGCGGTCGTAGATGTCGTAGGCAAGCCGCTGGCTCGGCCCCGGACGGCCATAGCCGCGCGCCAGCAGATCGAGCCGGCGGGTGATGTTCTCATAGCAGCTGGCGATGGAACGCGGCATGCGGCGGTTAAGGATCAGAAGATCGGCCACCAGATCCGGTTTGATGCTCTGGCGGTAGACCCAGTGATAGGAGGTGAGGGCGGAAACCGACCGCAGCAGCGCGGTCCACTGGAAATAATCGTGGCCGCCGCCGGGCGATTCTTCTTTCTCGTCGAACACGCTGCACTTGGCGTCAATAATGCGCGCCGTGGCATCCGCCCGCTCGATATAGACGCCGAGCTGGAAGAAGTCATAAGCGTCGTCGCGCAGCATCGTGCGGTAGGCGGAGCCGTCGAAGCGCAGGTTGGCTTCCTTCACGAAGGACAGGAACTCCTGCAGCTTCGTGCGCGTCATCGATTCCGGCGAGAAGCGCTTCATCTCCAGCCACGCGCCGTTGATCGCCTCCCACATCTCGATGGTCAGCGCGGTGCGCACGGCGCGGGCGTTGTGGCGGGCGTTTTCCAGACAGACGCGGATCGAGGACGGATTCTCGGTGGAGAAGCCGAGGAACTCGACGACGGTCTGCTGGTTGGCCTCGCCGTAAAGGCGCTGGAACAGGTCGCCCGAGCCGCAGGCCGCGATGGCTTTTTCCCATTCGTTGCTGCCGCCGGCATAGGCGGCCGGCATGGCGGACAGGCGCGCCGCCCCGTCGATGATCCGCGCGGTGTTTTCCGCACGTTCGACATAACGGGCGAGCCAGTACAGGGTTTCTGCGGTGCGGCTCAACATGGAAGAAGGGCTCCCGTTCGGGGAATTCTGGAAGGGTGGCCCGCATTGCGGCGCCGCGGGGGCGGCTGCGGGTCGTTCTGGAAGGGCGGGCGGGGCGGGCGACGGGCGCCGCCGGCCCCTGCGCTCGGGCCGCGCCGGGTGTCAGTCGACGACCCAGGTGTCCTTCGTGCCGCCGCCCTGAGACGAATTGACGACGAGCGAGCCGTCCTTCAGCGCCACGCGGGTGAGGCCGCCGGGCACGATGCGAATCCGGTCCGAGCCCGACAGAACGAACGGCCGCAGATCCACGTGGCGGGGCGCGATGCCGTTCTGCACAAAAGTCGGGCAGGTGGAGAGCGCCAGCGTGGGCTGGGCAATGAAATCGTCCGGCTTGGTCTTCAGCTTGGCGCGGAACGTCTCGATGGTTTCCTTGTCGGCGCGCGGACCGATGAGCATGCCATAGCCGCCGGACCCGGAAACCTCCTTCACCACCAGCTCTTCAAGGTGGTCGAGCACATAGGAGAGCGCCTCCGGCTCGCGGCAGCGCCAGGTCGGCACGTTCTTCAGAATCGCTTCTTCGCCCAGATAGAAGCGCACGATCTCCGGCATGTAGCTGTAGACCGCCTTGTCGTCGGCAACGCCGGTGCCGACGGCGTTGGCGAGCGCGATGTTGCCGGCGCGGTAGGCGGCCATCAGCCCCGGCACGCCCAGCACCGAATCCGGGCGGAACACCAGCGGATCGAGGAAGTCGTCGTCGAGGCGGCGATAGAGCACGTCCAGCCGGCGCGGCCCTTCGGTGGTGCGCATGTAGACGAAGTTATCGCGCACGAACAGGTCGCGGCCCTCCACCAGGTCCACGCCCAGTTTATCGGCAAGGAAGGTGTGTTCGTAATAGGCGCTGTTGAACGGGCCGGGCGTCAGGATGCCGATCGTGGGAATCGACGGCGCCGAATCGGGTGCAATCGAACGAAGCGTGGCGAGCAGGTCGTCCGGGTAATTCTCGACCGGCGAAACGCGGCTTTCCGCACACAGTTCCGGGAAGAGCCGGAGCATGACCTCGCGGTTCTCCAGCATGTAGGACACGCCGGAGGGGGTGCGGGCGTTGTCTTCCAGCACATAGAACGTATCGGCGTCGACGCGGATGATATCGATACCGGCGATCGGAACGTAGATGTTCTGCGGCGGCGTGAAGCCGACCATCTCCGGGCGGTAGTAGGGGTTCTTGTAGACCAGCTCTTCCGGGATGATGCCGGCCTTGATGATCTCGCCCTTGTTGTAGACATCGCCGAGGAAGGCATTCAGCGCCTTCACGCGCTGCTGCAGGCCGAGCGTCAGGCTGCTCCACTCGTTGCGCGTGATGACGCGCGGCACGATATCGAACGGGATCAGCCGTTCCTCGGCATCCGCATCGCCGTAAACGTTGAAGGTGATGCCGATGCGGCGGAACAGAAGTTCGGCTTCCTTCTGGCGCAGGCGCAGCTGCTCCGGGTCGGTCTCGTTGAGCCACTTCTTGATGCGCTCATATCCCGGGCGGATTTCCGCACCGAGAGCGGTCATCTCGTCGAAGGCGGTGGTTGTCATCCCAACTGCTCGCTCTGTTGGCCCTGTTGGAGTCGATTTAATCGACAAATCCGGCCGGGCCGCAAGAGGGTTGCCTTCAGTTTGACCAATGCCAAATTCTTGGTCATTTGTGTTCAAAGGGTGTTCAATTTCGGCACAGCCAAAGTACTGGCTCAGAACAGTTTCAGTCCTTTCAGGCTGGCGTGCCCGTCTCTCCCCACAATGATGTGGTCATGAACAAGTATTCCGAGCGGCTTTGCAATGTCCGCAATCTGCCGCGTCATCTGAATGTCGGCGCGTGAGGGCGTCGGATCGCCGGAGGGATGATTGTGGACAAGAATGATTGCGGTCGCCGACAGTTCCAGCGCGCGCTTCACGACTTCACGCGGATAGACGGGCGTGTGGTCTACCGTGCCGGTCTGCTGCAATTCGTCGGCGATCAGGGCATTCTTTTTGTCGAGGAAAAGGATGCGGAACTGCTCCTTTTCCGAAAAAGCCATCGCGACGCGGCAATAGTCGAGAACTTCCGTCCAGGAGGACAGAATTGTGCGGCCACGCACCCGGCCGCGCGTCAGTCTTTGCGCGCACGCAAGCACGATTTGCAGGTCGAGAGCCGTGGCCTCGCCAATGCCTTCCACTTCGGTCAACTGCGATTGCGGGGCGGAAAGCACTTCGGCAAACGAACCGAAACGCTCAATCAGGCGTTTGGCTAGCGGCTTCGTGTCGCGCCTGGGGATGGAGCGGAACAGCACCATCTCCA